>DASVNY010000652.1:0-5992 GCA_036383615.1 Chitinophagaceae bacterium | reverse complement strand
TCTATGCTGATGGATTTGAAGAAAGACAAACAAAAGGCGAACGGCAAAAACAATTGAGTAAAGAGTTTGTCAGGGAATGGCTTATTGCCAATGATTTCATGGGTAAAGAGGGACAAACCGTTCCTGAAATGAATGATGATTGGGTCAACACTATTTCTCAGCGCTATATTGAGCTGTATGAAAAAGTAATTGGCCAAAAATTTGCACCACAGAAGCTAACTGATGAAGAAACTCATCAACTCATCCTTTCATCACTTCAAAAACTATAGCATGAAACTCATTGCCTGTTGCATTTTTTTATTCTCGACAATTTTTGCAATGGGCCAGTTAGCCCCACATGAACAATATTTGCTGGTAGGCACTTATACAAGCACTTCAGCAGGAAAAAGCGAGGGCATTTATGTCTATAGATTCAATACCGAAACAGGTGAAGCTACTTATGTAAACAAAGCGATCACGGAAAACCCATCTTTTCTCGCTGTATCTCCCGATCAAAAGTTTGTATATGCTGTAAATGAAGGAGCAAAAGACAAGGGCAGTATTGCTGCTTTTTCTTTTGACAGGGGCAATGGACAATTAACTTACCTGAATTCACAACCAAGTGGTGGAGATCATCCCTGCTATGTTGCTATAGATAAAACAGGCAAATGGGTAACATCAGGCAATTATAGCGGAGGCTCGTTAGCTGTTTTCCCGGTTGACAAAACAGGTAAGCTGGGTAACCAGGTATCACATATGCAACACCAGGGTTATAGTGTGAATACAGAAAGACAAACGGCGCCACATGTGCATTCCACGGTTTTCTCACCTGACAATAAATTTTTGTTTGTTCCTGATCTTGGTATTGATAAAGTGATGATCTATTCTTTCAATGCAAAGAATGGAAAACTGGCTGCGGCCAAAATCCCTTTTCATATGACAGAGGCCGGCGCCGGGCCAAGACACTTTGATTTTAGTCCCAATGGAAAGTTTGCCTACTTAATGGAAGAAATGAGTGGTTCCATATCTGCTTATAGTTATCAAAAAGGGGAACTTCATTTATTACAAAATATTTCAGCTCTGCCTCCCGAGTATAACGGAGCGATTGGCAGTGCTGATATACATGTTTCACCCGATGGAAAATTTCTATATGCCAGCAACCGCGGGGAATCCAATACGATCGCGATCTTTAAAATTGATGCCGCCACAGGCATGTTGAGTGTTGCTGGTCATCAATCCACATTAGGAAAAACGCCGCGCAACTTCAACTTTGATCCTTCAGGAAACTTTTTGCTGGTGGGCAACCAGAATAGTGATGAAATAGTAATTTTTAAAAGAGATAAAGAAACGGGATTATTGACTGATACAAAAAAAAGGATTGCTGTCGGAAAGCCTGTTTGTATAAAATGGATACGCTAAGGTTTACCATTCTTTGCTATACCGCACTCCTACTCTTCCAATAAAACCTTCAATCGGCGGACTCAATTTTTCAATAATTATTTCTGCTTTCCATACAGAGGGAAAAGACTGGCGGATCTTCTCAATGATGTCCATGGATAATGTTTCAAGCAGCTCCCTCGGTTTTTGCATTTCATTTTTCAGCAAGTCAAATAAAACGCTGTAATCTATCGTTGCAGACAGATCAGTAATGATTGATACGGCAGGTTTATAGGATATAAAAAGAGTTACTTCAAACTCATTGCCTGTTTTCTTTTCTTCTTCATACAAACCATGAAAAGCAAAAAAGCGAAGCTGTTTTAGTTCAATAGTGAGAGTACTGCTCATGTTTATTGTGAAAAGTGAAATTGGAAAATCAATTTCAAAATTCTCTTTTAATGAATTCCTTTCGCACTTAAATATCGTTCTGCATCCAACGCTGCCATACAACCGCTACCTGCAGCTGTTACTGCCTGGCGATAAACTTTATCTTGCACATCACCGGCTGCAAAAACACCTTCTATATTTGTTTTTGATGTGCCGGGAATTGTTTTGAGATATCCGGCTTCGTCCATATCCAGCCATCCTTTAAAAATATCGGAATTGGGTTGATGGCCGATAGCCACAAAAAATCCCTGCACTGGAATCACTTTTGTTTCGCCCGTTTGATTATTCTTTACACGAACTCCTTCCACTTTTTTATCACCCAGCACTTCTTCCGTATCTGTGTTCCAGTACACTTCAATATTGGCTGACTTCAACACTCTTTCCTGCATCACTTTGCTGGCACGCATCGCATCTCTTCTTACAAACATGTGAACCTTGGGTGAAAGCTTTGAGAGATATAAAGCTTCTTCCGCAGCTGTATCCCCGGCGCCAACAATGGCGACTTCTTTTCCTCTGAAGAAAAACCCATCACAAACCGCGCAGGCGCTTACACCAAATCCATTGAGTCTTTGTTCACTTTCCAGGCCCAGCCATTTGGCAGAAGCGCCTGTGGCGATAATGATTGAATCGGCCTCGATCCATAACTCCTCATCAATTTCTACTTTATAGGGTTGCGATGAAAAATCAACTTTTGTTGCAAGTCCATAGCGGATATCGGCACCCATTCTTGATGCCTGCTTTTCAAAATCAACCATCATTTCCGGCCCCTGGATGCCATTTGGATAACCGGGATAGTTCTCAACTTCAGTGGTGATGGTCAACTGACCTCCCGGTTGTATTCCCTGGTATAATACAGGTTTAAGATTAGCTCTTGCAGCATATATCGCTGCGGTATATCCAGCGGGTCCCGAACCTATGATCAAACAATGTACTCGTTCTATGGTGCTCATATTCTTCTTTCGATTTGAAAATTCAGCAAAAGTAATTCTAAACGGTCAATAAAATCAGTTGCTTATACGAGCATCGGGGTAACCTGTGCAAAACCTTTACTCCAACGGATAAAAGCAACAACTCCGATCAAAATCCATTGACCGGAGTTGTTAAATAAACCCACCAATTTAAAAATTGTTTAGCCCAGGTATGCTTTTAACGCACTGCTGTAACGGGCTTTTTGTAAACGTTTGATTGCTCTTTCCTTGATCTGGCGGATACGCTCCTTGGTCAGGTCGTATTTCTGGCCAATTTGCTCGATGGTAACTCCATTTTCACCATCCAAACCGAAGTAAGCATTAACGATCTCAGCTTCACGGGGACTGAGTGATTTGAGCACCCGGCGGATCTCATTTCTCAACGAATCTTTCATCACATCATCGTCGGTGTCATCGCTACCTTCCAAAAGATCGCCCATAGCCACATCTTCTGCTTCATGCACGGGGGCATCCAATGAAGTGTGACGGGTGTTGCTCTGGAAGATGTTGTTGATCTCTGTCTCACTCATTTCGAGTAACTCAGCTAACTCTTCTGTTGATGGCTCTCTTTCATGTTCCTGTTCGAAAGCCATGTAAGCTTTGTTAGCCTTATTGTAGGTGCCAATTTTGTTTTGAGGCAAGCGGACTAATCTGCCCTGCTCTGCCAACGCCTGCAGAATGGACTGGCGAATCCACCATACGGCGTAAGAAATGAATTTGAAACCCTTGGTTTCGTCGAAGCGTTGTGCCGCTTTAATTAAGCCGAGGTTACCCTCGTTGATAAGGTCGCTCAGCGATAAACCCTGGTGCTGATACTGTTTTGCCACCGACACCACGAAACGAAGGTTGGCCTGAACAAGCTTATCCAAAGCTTTCTGGTCGCCCATCTTAATACGTTGTGCCAAAGTGGTTTCCTCTTCAGGAGTGATCATAGAGATCTTCGAAATTTCCTGCAGATACTTTTCAACCGCCTGGGAATCCCTGTTTGTGATCTGTGTAGCAATTTTGAGCTGCCTCATAGTATAATACCTCTCTGTTTAAAGAACGAATAATAGACAGTCTTTGTTTGCAGAATGTTGCAAAGGTGTGGTTAAAAGGAACCGTCCAAGTCCGTCTGCAAAAGTACATTGCATTCATGGAATCTCATAGCCATTGGGCATAAAATATTGGCAATGACATCAACGCAAACGTTTTCTTTTTTTATGATCCGTTGAAATCCCCTTCCAGAAAGGGTTTCAAAAGATGTAGAATCTGTCCTACATTACCAATTTTATCCACGTCTGCCTTTTAACTTCCGCTCTCATCAGCAGTGGGTTTGGCTTTCCGGCTCAGAAATACCCATAATAACAGTCCTGAAAGAAACAACAAGGTGGATATCACCTCGGCTTGTGTGGGGTGAAACCCGAACAGGTTGATCGTAGTATTGACCCTTATTTTTTCGATAAGGAATCGCTCAATCCCGTTCAGCATCAAATAAAGGGCAAAAAGAGTGCCCGGAACCCTCAGTTTTTTCCTTATTGCCCACAAAAAACTAAACAACAAAAGACAGGTAATAGTTTCATAAAAGGGTGTGGGGAAAACAGGGGCAGGAAGATGGTTACAATATTTTTGATTTTCATCAACACAACCTGCAAGGGGAACTCCAGTTTCGTTTACATTTCTGGGGTAATCATAGGCAAACATCCAGTTTGGCAAAAAGCCCAAAGCACCGGGCTTTTTAAAATGCGCGGATGGCACTCCTTGCAGACTATCATGATGATGTATAAAAAATGCCGCGTTTGCATCCAGTGTTCTTTCAAAATCACCCGGGGCGGCAGCTACAACCTTATTATTTTGATCAAGTGTGTAAGCGGAATTATAGATCCCCCAATCTCCATCACCGGCAACCTGGCAACCGATCCTTCCTATAGCATAGGCCAGCATTAAAGCCGGGCCGGCAGCATCATTCAAATGCCAGAAGCCGATCTTGTGTTTTTTAGCATACCACCATATGGCCAGTGCCGCGCAGATCAGCCCTCCATAAAAGGTCAAGCCCTCCGCTGAAAGCAAATTGCCCACCGGATCTTTTATAAACTGGTCCCAAACTTCAAAGGCATTAAAAAGCTTTGCTCCCAATAAGCCAAATACCAACGCGATAATGGTGATCTCTCCCACCCTGTCATGCGGCCATATTCTAACTGTCCTTTGCTCAGGCTTTGCAAGTTTTTGTTTGTTCTTCTCATACCATTTCAACCCGGCAAATAATAACCCCAGCCCAATCCCCGCCGGCCAATTGCCTAATGTGGAAAAGATAAATGACTGCGGATCTACCGTAGCGCTATTATCCATAATAAACAAGGCAATGATCTTATACCCGAGTACGAACCCAAGGAGAAAATTCAGTAATAGTTCACTGGTCGTTGCTGGTCTGCCAACCATGATCTGCATTTCTGTAGGATGCAGCAGGCCCAGTTTGCTTTTTCTTTTAAGTTCCGCAACCAGTACAATAGCAGCTAATATAAAAGCGATGGCTACAAAAAAACCAAAAGAGTTTACAAAGCGTAATGATTTCCACTCGACCCCGAAAAGGTCTTGAAAGGCATAGTATAAGTTAGGATACATTTACAGGGCAAGTTGGTTTAGAGGCAACGAATATACAACCGAATAAACAATAGATAATTACAAATACAGCTCCCGGTTGGGAGCTGTATCAATCAAACTATAATTCGTTTAAACAACAGCTTTGCTGCAGTATTGCTCAAAAGCACTGATCAGGTTATGAGCAATCACCGGGGCAGGGCGACCCTCTATCTGGTGGCGCTCTATAAAATGTACTAATTGTCCATTCTTAAATAAAGCGATCGCCGGTGAAGATGGAGGATATGGCAACAGATGCTGACGAAGCGTTTTTACTGCTTCAATATCAAAACCAGCGAAAGTAGTGGTCAGGTGATCTGGCTTTATTGTACTATTGGCAACAGCCATCAACACACCCGGGCGGGCCGTGCCGGCTGAGCAACCACATACGGAATTGATCATTACTAATGTTGTTCCTTCTTTTGACAACTGGCTCTCAACATCTGAAGATGTTAACAGTTCCGCAAAACCATTTTCTGTTAACTCCTCTTTCATGGGTATTACTATTTCTTCAGGATACATATCAGTTTTTTAATTGAAACGCAAAAGTAAAGAAAAAGTTCATGGACATTATTCACAGCTATCATCAGGGAAAGAATGGCAGC
>DASVNY010000651.1:0-3666 GCA_036383615.1 Chitinophagaceae bacterium | reverse complement strand
TGCTTACTACTCCGGTAATGCAAATGAGATCGACAGTTTTGAAGTTGAGAAATTGTCACATATCATTTTCAGTTTTTGTCATCTTAAAGGAAATCGCCTGTCTGTTGATAACGCCAGGGACACTGCCACTATTCATAAACTGGTTTCATTAAAGAAAAGAAATCCTTCTTTAAAGGTCCAGTTGTCATTGGGAGGCTGGGGCGGTTGCGAACCTTGTTCTCCCATCTTTGTAGTGGATAGTGCAAGAAAAATATTTGCAGCCTCCGTAAAAGAATTGTGTGATCATTTTAAAACAGATGGTATCGATCTTGATTGGGAATACCCGGGGATCGAAGGACATCCCGGTCATCCATTTCTCAAAGAAGATAAGGCCAATTTTACCGCATTGGTAAAGGAGCTGCGAAATGTATTAGGGCAGGAGAAAGAAATAAGTTTTGCAGCCGGTGGGTTTAAAGAATTCTTTGATGGATCGATCGATTGGAAGGAAGTGATGCCATTGGTTGACCGGGTGAACCTGATGAGCTATGACCTGGTGGGCGGTTATAATACCATGACGGGTCATCACACAGCTTTATTTTCAAATGCAAAGCAGGAAAGATCGGCCGATCATGGTATCCGCTACCTTGATTCATTAGGTGTGCCGCTCAATAAGATCGTTATCGGGGCGGCATTCTATGCCCGCACCTGGGAGAATGTGCCCGACGCGGATAATGGTTTATACAAACCCGGAAAGTTTAAAAGCTTTATCGCATTCAACCAATTTGATAAATGGCTGAGCAGCGATAGTGGTTTTGTATTCTATCTCGACACTGTGGCGGCTGCACCCTATGTATATAATGCCTCCCGGAAACTATTCGCCACGTTTGACGACCCTGTTTCCATTCAAAAGAAAACAGCATATGCGCTTGACAAGGGGCTCAACGGGATCATGTTCTGGGAACTTCCGCTCGATAAGAAAACCGCTGGTCTTCTTTACCAGATCGATAGCACTATTTCAGCCAGAAGGAAATGATAAATGACCCTGCATGGGTTGTAAATCAGTTGTTTCAGTTTTTGTGCTAAAATAAGCTGAGCCTGGTCAGTAAAACTTCATGGAAGAATGCAGTAAATTACAGTGAATGGCAACCTTTTAGACCCATTTCCCGATTACAGATGAAACCAGATCAGCATTTGTTATCTGCGGATGAATTAACCTATCATGTCGGGGCATGCGCCCTCAATAAAAGAGAGAGCCAAAAAGTTATTTATAACTCTTTCTATGGCTATGCTATGGCCATCTGTGACCGTTACACAAACAATGAGGAAGACGCAGTAGAGATACTGAATGATGGATTTCTGAAAGTGTTCAGGGAGATACATCATTATAGCCCGGCTTATGCGGATGTAGTGAGCTCATTTAAAGGATGGTTGCGGAAGATCATGGTTTATACTGCTATCGATCATTTCCGGAAATATCATAAGCATAAAATGGTAACAGATATTGACCCGGTCATTATGCAGGTGCCATCCGGCGGAGAAGATGCATTGGATAAGTTGAGCTATGAAGAAATAATAAGAGGGATACAGGAGCTATCGCCAGGCTATCGCACAGTATTAAATCTTTTTATTATCGAAGGATTGAGTCATGATGAAATAGCCGAACAACTGGGTATCTCGACCGGCACTTCTAAATCCAACCTGTCAAAAGCCAGGAGACAATTACAAAAGATATTGTACAAATACAACCAAATAGAAAGAGCTAAAAATGCAGTTTGAGGATTTTGATAAGAGAATAAAGGACGCAGCCGATCATCATCATCCCGCCTACAACGAAAAGGCATGGGACAAGATGAAGCATTTGCTTGATAAGAACATGCCAGAGGAAAAGAAGGATCGCCGGAGATTTATTTTCTTTATCCTGGTTCCACTGTTATTGGCAGGAGGCGTTTGGATGGTTATAAGCAAACCCTGGGAAGACAAAAAAGCTATTGCCAAAACCGAGCAATCTATTGACAAAGCAGCGGAGAAAAATTCTAATGATGAACCTGTTCTTACGGGTGATGAGGCTAACACAAAGAATAATACAACTACTCCCGCAACCGGTGATCAAACAAATACAACAGTTGAAACAGCTGGTAATTCATCATCCGATCCCGATAAAGCAGCTTCAACTGCTGGCAATGACAAACCCGTTATTGATAAACCTGCTGTTGTGCAATCAAAACCTGTTGCGGTGAATGACGGCTCATCACAATTCAATGCAGCGATCAGCCCGGCTTCTACTAAGAAAAAAAAGAAACAAGCTGTTGCTAAAGAGACTGATGATAAAATCGACACAAAAGAAGTGGTTATTACTAATGCAAAGCCAGAAAAGCAAACCGATCCTGTTGCTAAAAATGATATGAAGACAGAAGACAGGAAGACAGATGACAGAAAAGAAGAGGATAAGAAAATTGTTTCGACTGAACCTGTAAAAAACAAAACTGCCAGTGATCAACAGGAACCTGTAAAGAAAGAAGAGGTTAAAGAAACAGAAAAGAAAAAAGATCCCGTTACTGAAGAACCTGTTGTAAAGAATGACAAGACAAAAAATAAAAAGAGCAGTTCTTTTTTCCTGAGTGTTTCTGCAGGACCCGACGTTAGTTCTGTTGGTACAGACAGGCCCGGCAAAACAAAACTATTGACAGGGGTTGGTGTAGGCTATACCTGGAAGGAAAGGCTTACAGTGAGAACCGGTTTTTATACTGCACGAAAGGTCTATTCAGCAACCAGGGAAGATTATAAACCCGCTGTAACACCGCCTAATTATAATTACCTCGATAAAATAACTGCTGATTGCAAAGTGTATGAAATTCCAGTGAGTATTACCTATCACTTTGGCAGCTCCAAAAAACAAAACTTCTTTGCCGGCGCGGGTCTTTCATCTTATTTAATGAAGAAAGAGGATTACGATTATTTGTATAAATATCCAGGCAATCCGCCGGTCACTTATTCTCATGCTTATTCGTATAAGAATGAGAATAATCACCTCTTTTCTGTTTTAGGTATCTCTGCGGGTTACCAGCGAAATATCAGCAAAACGATATCTGTAATGGCGGAACCTTATGTTCGCATCCCATTAAGCGGAGTAGGACATGGGAATGTGAAATTGAATAGCGGCGGCGTTATGTTCTCAGTAACCATAAAGCCCTTTCAGAATTTTTCTAAGAAAAATTAATTGCGAAACTATTTTCCCCAGCGAAAAGTTTTGATATCAATTCCTGCCAGGTCAAGCACACGATCAACAACCGTGGCTGCAACTTCGGAAATGGTCTGCGGCTTACTATAAAAAGAAGGAGTAGCAGGACAAATAATACCACCGGCAAGGGTCACCGTTTCCATATTGCGGATATGAATGAGATTGTAAGGTGTATCACGCACCACACAAATAAGCTTTCTTCTTTCTTTCAACACTACATCAGCTGCTCTTGTAATAAGATCGTTTGAAATACCTGAAGCGATTCGTCCCAATGTTCCCATTGAACAGGGAATAATGATCATCGTATCATATTGACCCGAGCCAGATGCAAAAGGCGCCATGAAGTCCATGGTGCTATAATATTTCACAGGATAATTACCATATCCCTCATCATCGAGTTCTGTTTTCCAAACCTGTTTTGCATTTTCGGTCATCACCACGGCCAGGTC
>DASVNY010000650.1:0-11292 GCA_036383615.1 Chitinophagaceae bacterium | reverse complement strand
GCAACAATAGCCGGGATAAAATGCAATAACTGTTTGGATGAAAAAGATATATTTTTTGTAACAGCCAATGTGTATATAAATAAAAAAGGCCCGTGTAAAAAAGGGAGAGGTATGGCGATACCTAAGACAAAAGGATAGTTATAGGCCTCACCGCTGATATGCAGGTAAAAAAGAAATAAATGAACTCCCATTACGCATAACCAACCCGCCAACAGCTTGTCTGCTGTGGTTTTGCCTTTCTTCGTTAATAGAATAAGAGCCAGGAAGAACGTAATAATAATACCGGCGAAATATAACATGCCCCAATTTTTGAACCGAACAGGCGGGCTAAATTAAGATTTTACATTACTGGTCAACTTACTTTGTTTCAGAATGAACATCCCGGGATCTTTTCTAAAAGAAAAGCCGGCGGTAAACGCTAATGTTCAATAGAATGCGATTGTACCGGTCTTCTCCAGATGAAGGAGAATTCAGTAAAAAAAGGCCGCAAAAAAGGAGTTCCTCAATATTAAATTTTTGGCGCTCAGCAAAACTTAACATTAGCTGGATTAAGTTAATGTTACATTTGTTTTAATAAATTATTACCAACTATGAATATTGCAGCGATCGCTCCTCCGGAAAAATCAAAAAAGGAAGTAAGGCAAATGGTTTATAATAAGCTTTCAGGTGCCCTGGATGAGTTTAAAGTATTATTTAAGAAAAAGAACTTCGATGATAAAATGTTGACCGCAACAAAAATGTTTGCAGATGACATTATCAGGTCAAACAGGAAAGCGAGGAGAAAAGATAAGAAGCTCGCAAAAAAGGAAGTTCAAAATAAAACCAAGAGCAAGAAATCTGCTGAAACAAGTCCTGCGGAATAAGTAGCAGGTAGTTCTTTATAAATTATTTTCAGGAGGTTGTCTCAAAAGATGAAATAAAAGTATCTCGCAACGACGAAACGCCGCAAAGAAAGACTCTCACAATGTTTAGGCGTAGCGGCTTTGCGTCGTAGCGAGACAATAAAACACCTTTTGAGACAGCTTCTTTCATTTGTATCCTTTTGTTGTTTGTTCACAGTAAATAACAAAGTATCCCTCCCATAACATTTCATCATTATATTCCAATATCATAAAATGACTTTAATGATGCCATAATTATACAGTAACACTGGCGATAGAAATTTGCAGCATCATTAAAACCTCAATCTATGCAAACAAGAATCAGTGTTATTAAGTCTTTAACCGTTCTTTTTTTAGTATCCTTTATTTGCTTCAGCAGCCAGGCGCAACAGAAAGAGAGTATGCCAGCGATGCTGGTAAAATTTGATCAGCCAGACAGCGCAGCACTCCGGTTCACTGTATTTGTAGCCAATCCTGAAAACAAAAGAGTGAGTATTACGGTCTCCTCAAAAAATACAGGAATCCTCCACAGCGAGTCTTTTACCGGTAATACTTATACTGCCGCGTTTAACATGAGCCAGTTGGAAGATGGTGAATACAGTATTGAAGTAAGCAGCAATAAAGAAAGAGTGGCAAAGGACATTTCTATTGAAACAGTAGTAGCGGTTAATCGTATCGCTTATTTACAAAATGAAAATAAGAAAGGAAGGCCCAAACTACTTGCGTTTTAATAAAAGGTTGAATATTTCTGTTATTGGAGGCTGTCGGTTAGATGGACAGCCTCTTTTTTTTGCCGGTATTTAATGGCAGGTATTTATAAAGAATACATTTGCCCATCCCGGTAAATAAAACCATGCACCACACCGCCCAGCGTAGTGTAGTAACCTACAACTTCACTCTTGTTATTAATACTAGCTGCAAAGCTACCGAGTCCACCGAGTGCTCCGAGGTCAGTCATTACACCGTCTTTATATAAAAATCCTCTTGGCTGCCCGGTGCTTGTTACTGAAAGGCCCACCACTTCACCTTTATCATTGATATCAAATGCAGCGCTGGTGGCACCACCGAGGGTTCCGAGATCAGTCATTACACCATCTTTGTATAGGAATGCATGAGCGATCCCATTGGCCAGTGATGACCGTCCAACAATTTCACCCCTGTTATTAATTGCAATTGCATTCGAAAATGTACCACCGAGGGTGCCCAGGTCATGCATCACATTGTTCTCGTACAGAAATGCATGTGTTTCTCCCGAAGCAGTTTCAGCGCCGCCAACAATTTGCCCGTTTTCATTAATGCCTGATGCAACGGCTCTTGTTCCTCCCAGTGTACCGAGATCAATGGCTGGGCCATTCAGAGAAAATAGAGATGCTCTCATAGAAGTTGGCGTAACATAATTTCCATTCAGGCATTCACCCACCATTTGCCCGGCATTGTTCATATCAAATACTTCCCCGTATTGCTGGCCGGGTACGGTTTGAAGTTCAAAAGCCTGGCCGTTTCTCCAAAGCATAGGTGTAATACCTATGCCATTTGCTTTTGATCCCGCTATATCGCCGGGATCATTGATCGAAAACCGTATCACAGGTAAGCCATTGCTTCGAACTTCTTCATCAGAATACCAGGCGTTATCATTTTTCAATACAAAGGCCACGATCTTCCCGTTTGGATCAGTAGCGCTGCCTGCGATAGCGCCGGAGTTGTTAATTCCAAATGCTCTTGCGAAACCTGGTCCAAGTGCAGGTAGTTGACTTGCCAATGCTTTCATTGTAACATCATCAGCTGGCGATTTTGAAGTTGGATCTATCGGCTCAGCATTTTTCCTGCACGAAAAAAGGAGTGATAGTGCACTGGCAAATACCAGCAACTGCAGTGATTTCATTTTCATAAAAAAAGTTTTTAAGTAAAAAAATTAATGACGTTTAGTTGACATGAGGTTGAGTATTCCACTATCTGAGCCTTTTCGAAGGATACAATCTGTTGCTGTCTGTTTCAGAGACTCGTGATTAAAGCGACAAATGATTTTCTCAGCAAGTGTAGGAATTAGCTGATGGGAACAGAAGCGGAGATTAACAGGCGATGAGTTTACTTAATAAGTGAAGGCCACAAGCAGCAAGCGAAGTACAAATGACAAGGCGGTAGCTTCGGTCTTTGATTCAAACCGGCTGATTATATAAGTATAATGGCGCTTATGTTCATAGATCATCACTTATAAATCAGACTGCGCAGATATTAATCTCCTGGCAGTTCACAGGAAATCGTAATTAATTTCCTAACTTAATAGAGCTACTCAATGACAACCGGTTAAGGGCTCTATCCGCAACTTCCTATTATTTATTTCGCCCCTATCTAATACGAATCATTCTCCGGCCTCGCATAAACTTCTTTTATGATAAAGGCTGACAAATATTTTCTTTTCCTGCTGTTGTCCTGGTTTTACCAGCAAAATGTGTTTTCCCAGGATCCCCGCGAGGTCATAGATTCTTTGCTGAGAGTGAAGACCAGGGCTGATGCTAACAGAGTGAATGTGCTGAATGAACTAAGTTCACAAAGTATGACTGCTGGTGATTTTAGATCAGCCCGCGTTTACACAGATTCTGCAATGCAATTGGCTGCAAAACTCAAATTTGAAAATGGAAAAGCTGTTGCACTCAGGAATAGCGGTCTGCTACATCTCAATAATGCCAACACAGATGCTGCATTGAAAGACCTGTTGCAATCTATCAACATTGCCAATAGCATTGACGATAAGAAAAACAAAGCAGCGTCTTTAAGAGCTTTAGGCACCCTTTACTGTACACGGGGAGAGCTCCAGGAAGGGCTAAAGAATTTCCAGACAGCATTAAAGCTTGCGGAGGAGCAGGGAGAGAAGAAACTGGAAGCAATAACCTCTCTCAGCATAGGCAACACCTATCAATTGCTCGGGAATTTTGAGCAGGCAAAAAAAAATTACGAGACGGCGTTGAATATTTCAAAGGGAGTTGCATATGATGAAGGTATTGCTGGTGGGCAAGGTGGCCTCGCATACATTTTTGAACTCCAGGGAAATTATCCAGAGGCTTTAAAGTGTAGCCAGGCAGTGTTGGAGGTCCGGAAAAAGATGGGCTTTAAAAAAGCGGTTGCTGACTCTTATCATCAGCTGGGATCGGTTTATGCCAGGATGGGGAATTACCCGGAAGCACTGCGGATGCACCAGCAAGCATTAAAGATGCGACAGGAAATGGGAGAGAAAAAGGGAATTGCTATGTCTCTCCACAATATCGGTTTTGTTTATCGAAGCTTATCTAATTATCCCGAAGCCATTCAATATTACCAGGCTGCTTTAAAAATAAGAGAGGAGCTGAAAGACAAAATAGGTATTGCTCTTGGTCTTGTCAATTTATCTATAGTGGATCGATTGATGGGCAATTACCCGGAAGCAATGAAGAAAAACAGTTCTGCGCTTGCTTTTTTCCGGGAAGCTGGTGATAGAAGAAATACTGCATTAACATTAAATTATCGCGGCGCTGTTTATATCAGCCAGGGTGATACAGTTGAAGGACTCAAAAGTCACCGTGAAGCGTTGAAACTGGGAGAGGAAATAGGTGATAAAAAAGTTGTTGTTTCGGCATTGGCGGATATGGGATTTATATATGTGATACAAGGAAATTATGAAGAAGCTTTAAAATATCTCCAGCCCGCTTTAAAGATCAGCGAGGAGATCGGCGATAAGCTAACGACTTCCTATACCTTAAATTCCATTGGTGTGTTATACTTAGACCGCGGCAATTATCCCGAAGCCATGAAAAGCCTGCAGGCAGCTATGAAAATCAAAGAAGAGCTGGGAGATAAAAGAGGGTTAGCAAATTCGCTGGCACATTTTGGAAAAACATATGAGAGACAAGGGAACTATCCCAAATCGGCGGAAAGCCATATCAGGGCATTAAAAATTTATGAGCAGATAGGCGAGAAAGTGGGAATTGCCGATTCCTATGTGAGTCTCGGGAATCTTTATATGAAGCAGGGTGATTACGGGGAAGCGATAAGAAATCACCAGGCTGCTTTAAAACTATACCAGGAAATGGGTTATAAACTGGGTATAGGACTTGCTGAAAACAACCTGAGTGATCTTTATCAAAAGCAGAAAAATTATACAGAAGCATTAAAGAAAGCTGAGAATGCTTTACGCATCAACGAAGAAATAGGAAACAGGAACGGTACAGCACTTAGTAATACTAATCTTGGCTATCTGTATCTCGGGCAGGCAGACTATGGGAAAGCTATTAGTTTTTTCAGCACCGCATTGAAAATATATGGAGAGATGGGCAGGAAAGATGGGATAGCCGGCACACAGGTTCAGATCGGGACGGTGTTGTATAAACAAGCCGTAAACAGCAATAGTGAAATAGCCCGGCAAAAACTAACAGAGTCCATACAATATTTAAGTAAAGGGTTAGCTCTTGCCAAAGAAATTGGCGCGCCGGAGATCACCCGCAATGCGTATGAAGGTCTTAGTAATTCTTACAGCAGCCTGAAAGATTTTCCAAAGGCACTTGAATATCAAAAGCTCTACAGCAGTGCGAAAGATTCACTGATGAACAATGAAACCAGTCGTAAGCTGGAGCAACAGCGAACACAGTACGAAGTGGATAAAGCGGTGGCCGAAGAAAAATCGCAAAAAGAAAAAGCTCTTGCAGAGCAAAAATTCGAAAATGAAAAAAGATTAACGGCGGAGAGTACCAGGCATCAACTGGAATTGGCCGGGGAGCAATTGGAAAAGGAAAAAGCACTTGAAATAGAAAGATTGAATTACCAGTTTGCATTAGCTAACGAAAGGACCGAACAGGAAAAAATAATAGCTGAGCAAAGATTTCAGAGCGAAAAGGAATTGGCGGCTGAAAATTCCCGTCATCAGCAAGCCATCGCAGAGCAGAAAGTAATACAACAGCGAAAGGATGCAGAAGCGAAGGCGAACCTCGAGAAAGAAAAGGCTGAAAGAAAAAGGAAAAATGAATTGATGCTAATGGGCACCGGCCTGGTTGTTCTTGTTTCTGTTTTTGCTATCCTATTTATTCGCCAGCAAAACCAGAAGAAGAGGGCTATTGAAAAAGCGGAGGCTCTTCATAAAATGTCGGAATTGGAATTACAAAGCCTGCGGGCGCAGCTCAACCCGCACTTCATGTTCAATTCATTAAATGCAATACAGGATTTGATTGTGAATGAAGACAACGACCGGTCACATCTCTACCTGTCAAGATTTTCAAAATTGCTGCGTATGTTACTGGATAACGCTAACCAGCCTTTTGTTTCGGTAAAGCAGGAAATGGAATTTCTTGAACTGTATCTTTCGCTGGAGAATCTCCGGATCCCCGATCTGAAAGTTTCAATTGAAAAAGACCCTGGTATTATTCCTGAAGAAAGAATGATCCCCAATATGATGCTGCAGCCCTATATTGAAAATGCCATCTGGCATGGATTATCTCATAGAAAATCGAACAGGAAACTGCAGATCCGAATACATGAGAACGTTGGCGCTATTGAATTTGAAATTGAAGACAACGGTGTCGGAAGAAAGAAAGCAATTGAACTTAAACAACGTTACCGGCAGGGACATCATTCAAAGGGAATGGAATTGTTGTCCAAACGGTTTAGTCTTTTATCAAAGGAGTATGGTGCGTCTATTAATACGACTGTTACCGATCTGCAAAGCAATGGTGATGCCAGCGGAACACTTGTGAAGATCGCTGTTCCTTTTTCTTTATCAGAGCAGGCAAAAAGATATACATGATACGAACAATCATAATTGACGATGAACCTTCGGCTATAAGCGTGTTAAGCACCTTGTTGCAAAAATATTGCAGGGATGATATTGATCTATTGGCCAGCACCAATACACCAGAGGAGGGAAAATCATTAATTGAAGAACTGCACCCCGATCTTGTTTTCATGGATGTAGAAATGCCGGGGATGAGTGGAGTGGAGTTGATCCGAAGGTTCAACTCGCCCACTTTCAGGGTTGTGGTTGTAACAGCCTATGATGCTTATGCGGTGGAGGCATTTCGTGTAAATGCTGTTGATTATTTATTAAAGCCCATTAGCTCGGATGATGTGATTAGTGTGGTTCAAAAAGTGAAAAATGACGTACGAAATGAATTGGGGAGGCTTACGATTCAACTAGAGAGTCTTGATAAACTACTCAATAATCGTCCTGGCGGTGCGGACCAGAAGGTTGGGATAGCAATGTCGGATAAAATTGTTTTTATAAATTTCAGCGACATCATTTACTGCGAGGCAAATGGAACTTATACTCATGCTTACCTGGTTGACGGTCGGAAATTGGTCTCATCCAAACCGCTTGGGGAGTTTGAAGCACAGTTAGGCACCAGCAGATTTTTTCGTATCCATCATCATTACCTAATCAACCTGAACCAGGTCAAAGAATTTCAACGCTCCGATGGCGGTTATGTTATTATGGATAATGGCAAAAAACTGGAAGTTTCGCAACGGAAAAGGCGGGATTTCTTGGAGGCAATAAATGATTATACGATTTAGATGGAGTAAGAGTTTACCCTGACGATAATTTTGATTAACAACTAAGTACCACGGGCAAGAGACAAAACTTAATAATGAGTTAACCTGTTTTTATACATAAGCAGGGATTATTTATAGTTTATTGCTCGATGAAAAGCCTGCTGTCCTTCCAAACCAAGATCCTGCTTAGTTTTATTGGTCTCATCCTCGTATTGACCTGCCTGGCTATCTTGTATAGCCAGATCGACAACAAGAATAAAGGGCTTGATCTTATTGTTGACAAGGTTGACGACCTGAAAACGGATTACCACACCAACACAAGACATTTCCAGGATTTTTTATTATTCGGTTATCATGATGAAGCATTTTACAAAACAGGATCACAGCCTGATATCGATGCTTTCACCAGCTATCTTGGTAAGAACGATGAGATAATCGTGATTAAAAAACATACTGCTCTTTCTGGCAATAGGTTTTCAGTGGTACTCGATTCGTTGTTGCATGAAAAGCAAAAGCTGCTACAGTTTGTCACAGAGATAAAGGATATCTATTACAAAAAGGGATTTAAAGATTTCGGCATTGAAGGACAGATGAGAGATTGGGCGCATGCTTTGGAAAATTCATCGCTGATCCCAGAGTTAGAAGTGTTGCGTTTAAGAAGATCAGAAAAAGATTTTTCATTGCGTGGTGAACAGAAATATGCTGATGCTGTTTTAAAGCTGGCTGATTCGTTGATAATAAGATACCATACAAATAAAGAAGCGGGCGAAGCATTGATAAGATACAGGGATAATTTTCAGTCGCTTGTTGAATATAATAATAGGATCGGTATCCTTAGTGCTGATGGGTTGTATAAACGCACAGAAAAGCAGTTGCTGCAATTAGATCAGCAATATGATAAGCTGGCAGCCGCCACTGCTGAAGGAGTATCCCGCTCGAAGAAAAGAAATGATATTATTCTTTATAGCGGCGCTTTGTTCATTGCTTCACTGACCATTCTTTTTTTATGGGTCATATCAAGACTATTGTCAAGAGAAGTGAAACGATTGAACGGGATCATGCTCAACTATATCCATTCGGGATTTACACCAGATACTACTGAACAGTTTGCTCCAAAAACATTAGAGATACATACACTGTATCGCTCTTATAAATTGCTAAAGGAGAAATTAAAAAGAATGCTCGATGAAAAGGCCGGTCACCAGAAGATGCTTGTTTCGGCGGTAGTGGAAGGGCAGGAGAAGGAAAGAAAAAATATCGGCGCCGAATTGCATGATAATATCAACCCTATGCTCGCGACAGCGATCCTGTATTTGAATATGGCCTCAAGGGAAGAGGATAAATTCACGCATATCAAGAGCAGCATAACGATCATCGAGGATTCTATTCAGGAAATAAGAAAACTGTCACATTCATTGGTTGGACCGGTTGAGAACGATTTTGTATTACGTGAATCGCTTAACGATCTTCTCTGTTCATTGGAGCAGGGAGTATCATTCCAGATCAGTTTTTCTGCTGGTCCATTGGATGAGAATAAGATCAGTGACGAAAAGAAACTTATTCTTTACCGGATAGTACAAGAACAAATGAATAATGTGATCAAATATGCCCAGGCTGAAAAAGTGCTGGTCTCCATTCAGCAAAACGGGAATGAATTGTTGCTGGCGATCAAGGATAATGGAGTGGGTTTTGATACGACTAAAAAAGCAAAAGGTATCGGGCTCAGGAATATTGAGACAAGACTTGAATTGATCAATGGTAATATGGTGTTGAACACTAAACCCGGTGATGGTTGTGAAATGATCGTAGCGGTACCGGTTTGATACAAAGGTGGGTTAGCTGTTGATAAGACCTAAAACACTGTGAGTACTAACATCTGCTTAAAATGATTTTAATATTCAGGTAATCTTCGGCGTTTTTCTGTGAACAGGCTGTGAATTTGGAGAATAGGTGGTAGTGTATCACCCGATAGTTATCGGGGTTTAGATTTTGGGTAGTATTTGGCCCAGTGCTGGGCCCTCCCTTCGCCCAGCGGCCTCCCCCGCCACCACCTGCCATTTCTTCTCAGGCAAATGCTCTGCTTATCAGCAATATCTGCCGACTTTATCAATTAGAGAATAGTCGTGGCACGACTACACTCAATAGTTATCGCAGGGGCTTGATTAATTAATCATCCTAAATATAGCATCTCATCCCAGGCAAGACCAAGGGAAAAACACCGAAGAATTACCGTTTTTTTCTGCCAGAAAAACCAGAAAACCCTTTTGCTATTTCAAACGGATGCGCTACTCATTGAGCAGGGAGATGGATTTGCCAGATACTATGAGTATATTTATAGAGAAGGGTTTGGCGATAAAAAGCATTTATTTACCTACAACAACTGCTATGAAATTACTATTCGCTGCAGTACTCTTTTTACTAATTAATGCCTGCAACATGCATGAAGAAAAAAATTCTTCGGTTCAACCAAGTGTGCAAGAAAAAAATAAAGAGCTGATCAGGACAGGTTTTGACAACGTGGTCAATAAGCAGAATTATTCGCTTATCGATTCACTTTTCGCGGATAGTATATATGATCATGGCGCTTTCGAAGGGCAGGAGCAAGGCTTTGCTGGTTTTAAGAAAGCCGTTATCGACTTTCTCAGCACATTCTCTCATATAGAAGCAACCATAGAAGAGATTATCGCGGAGAGAGATATTGTTGCTACAAGAGAACACTGGACAGTGACCAGGAAATCAGATAATAAAGTACTTAGCGGTGTGGTGATGCATTGGTTCCGTATCGACAATGGCAAAGTAACCGACGAATGGAGCAAGGGGTGGGAGTGGATGGAGTTGGGGAGCAGTGGGCAGTAGGCAATTTGCGATAGGCAATGGGCTATGGGCAATTGGCAACCCTGTCTCACGTCTCACATTTCACGTTTCCCCTCTCTACAACTCTCCCAGCAAATACTGCAACGCCACTGATCCTTTGATCGCCCATGTTTGTTGGGTAGCAGGTTGTCCGGCAAAGATCACCCCGGTAAATCGCCAGATCACTTCATCATTTTCATTTCTGAATTTACCAAACACCGGTGCGCCGGAATAGCCCTGTGCCGCATAGGGTTTGATAAAATAATAATAGCGGGCCGTGGCATTTAAAATAGCACGGGCACTATCGGACGCAGAGGGAAAATTCAACCGCAGCGATTCATCATATTCTATAAAACCATTGCTGTTTATATTTCCCTCAAGTCGCTGTTGTCGTGAATAAAAAGCGGGGACGCTACCGGGCTTCACAGGAAAACCAAATGCGACGATAGCTTCAGGTTCTTTGTCGAAATATTCTTCATCGACCAGTTCGTTGATAAAATGAATGTCTGCATCATCAGGAAGTTCCACTGGCACTTTCAAAAGATCGATACGATCAACGATACTGAACAGGTCAGTAGCGCCGGCTGTTTCTTCACCAATATCGATCGTCATCAGTTTGGTATCACGGGTTCCTTTTACATTATACTTGAGATAAAGATTATCAGTAATAAAAGCGATGCTGCGGTTGAGCGGGTTCATTCCTTTGATGGCATGATAATTACTCACGAGAAAACTTGTATCGCCTGATTGATAGAAAAAAGCGGTGCCTGTTCTTTGCTGATCGCCGCTGATGGTAAAGATGGGATAACTATATTTTGACAGCGCCTGGTTATAATTGTTTTGAGCAAAGGCAGCAGAACCCAGCGCCAATAACAAAGCCGGTAAGAAAAGCTTAGGGTAAATTGTTTTCATAGTGGCTGTAAATTAATCCAGCCCTATTGCAAAATGGTCAAGTGAACGTTAAAAGTCTTGGGATTGTTGATAACTCTCAATTATTACTTGCCGCCGACGCAGGAAGGCCCTTATGCAATTTAGGTTTGAGATGCCT
>DASVNY010000649.1:0-2485 GCA_036383615.1 Chitinophagaceae bacterium | reverse complement strand
AAAAAGAATTTGGAGGAGCGCCCGGTGATCATTTGTCGAACTATCACCAAAAATCGCCTTACTCCTACAATGACACAACCCAGCAAGCTATTAAACCATTGGTTAATTTGCCCATTCGTTTATATACCGAACCGGATATATTATGGTGGCTCAATGACGCTGTAGATTATTCGTTAATGAATTCCGTTGATTTGGCAGCTATGACCAATGAATTAAAAAGGTTGGGAAATAAA
Source organism: Chitinophagaceae bacterium (assembly GCA_036383615.1). GTDB lineage: Bacteria > Bacteroidota > Bacteroidia > Chitinophagales > Chitinophagaceae > CADEDV01. Next base: position 2,252 of record DASVNY010000649.1, on the reverse strand, counting down.
AAAATTGAACTGATCCCCACCAGCAATAAAGGTTTTAGAAAACCCGACAATAAACCGAATCCTCATTCGTGGAGTATTGCTGAACCAAAAGATCTTGTAAAATGGTTATTAACTAATTAAAAATGCCTTGGGACCCTGCCATATATAACCAGTTCAAGAATATCCGGTATAAGCCTTTTTTTGACCTGATGGAATTGATCTCCGGTGAGAACTTGCAGCATGCTGTTGATATTGGTTGCGGAACCGGCGAACAAACCTCCCTCCTGTCTAAAAAATTTGAAAATACTTCCTTTGTCGGGATTGATTCATCCGCAGAAATGCTCGCTCAATCAAAAAAATTTGCCAATGAAAAACTGAGTTTTACACTTTCGACTATTGAAGATTTTGCATTATCCGATTCAACATGGGACCTGGTCTTTAGCAATGCGGCTCTTCAATGGTCAGGTGATCACAGGGAATTGTTCGCTAAATTAATTTCAAGAATAAATATAAACGGACAGTTGGCTGTCCAAATGCCCTGTCAGAAAGAAAATATCTTAAACCAGCTCCTGTTGGATATAATAAGCGGGAAACCATTTGTTGATTTACTTCATGGATTCCGCAGAGATTCTCCTTTATTGGAAATAGATGATTATGCAAGGATCATGTTTGAAGGCAAATTGCAGGAGCTGAATATTTTCATAAAAGTTTATCCAATAATAGCTGCGAACGAGACCGACCTGTATAATTTCATTTCAGGTTCTGCATTAATACCCTATATGGAAAGACTTGACCCGGAGGGACAGGAATTATTAAAAACTGAATTTGTCAAAAGAATTAAGAAACAATTTGAGCCTTTTCCTGCCATTTATTCTTTTAAAAGAATATTATTGTACGGGATCAAAAAATAAACAACCTTCAATTTTAAACCCTCTCCGCAAGTACGGCTAGTCATAAAAGATTCAATCATACTATACAGCCCTATCGAATCGATCAAAGGGAAACTACAGGGCAATACGGCAGGATAAAATGCAGGCCTGATTAAGATTCATTAAAAATAACAATCAAACATAGACGTTAATAATGGAAGGCAACAAAGAAGAGAACCGATCAAATGCACAACCCGCAACAGCTTTCGCTCAGACCTATTATCACGGCACAAGAGCTGATTTAAAAGTTGGCGACCTGGTAGAGGTTGGCTACAACTCGAACTATGGCAAAAGAAAAAACGCGAAATATATTTTTCTGACAGCAACATTGGATGCTGCCATCTGGGGTGCCGAACTTGCATTGGGAGAAGGACAGGAAAAAATATATTTAGTCGAACCAACGGGACCAATTGAAGATGACCCTGATCTGACTGATAAAAAATTTCCGGGTAATCCAACAAAATCCTACCGTTCCATGCATCCATTTAGAGTGGTAGGAGAAGTCATAAATTGGCAAGGTCATCCGGCAGAACAGGTAAAAGTAATGAAGGAACACCTTGAACGCCTCAAAGAAAAAGGCATTGACTCATTAAACGACTAAATTGTCGATCTTAAAAACTGCTGTAGTTCAAATGAAAAAAATCCTATACTGGATAACTGGTTGTCGTTAATTATGCTTATGAAATAATCTGCTCATTCCTTGCATGCTTTAAATTCATAACTTAGAGAGACAAGAAGCATATGCAACGGAATGCTTTTATAAAATTTTGTGCTGCTGCAGGAGGCCTGGCGCTCTCCCCTTTCAGGGTCATTGCCAGGAATTACAGGATCAAAAAAGGAATATTTGTCAAAGCTGGTAAGGATCGGTTTGATAATCCCTTTACCCGCATTCCCGGTGATATGATCTATAATAAGGTTTCAGCTTCCGACACTGATGGTGATCTGTATATTTTCGATACTACCCGCATACAAGAAGGTGGACCTCCACTGCATTTTCACTATGAGCAGGATGAATGGTGGTATGTTGTGAGTGGAGAATTTTTGATCAGGATTGGCGAGGAAACCTTTCATGCCAAAGCTGGAGATTCTGCATTAGGCCCCCGTGGTGTGCCACATACATTTGCCAAGATAGGGCCGGGTGAAGGAAAGATCATTTTGTTGTTTCAACCTGCCGGTAAGATGGAAGATTTTTTCAAAGCCGTTCATGCAGGGAAACTGGAAAAGATGACGGAAGAAGAAAAGAACAAATTCAGGAAAGAACATGGCTTTGAACATATAGGTCCACCGATACCCATTCCTCCCAAACAATAACCTTCTTAACTTTAGTACCTTTGGTAGAAATAG
>DASVNY010000648.1:0-2944 GCA_036383615.1 Chitinophagaceae bacterium | reverse complement strand
CCATGAATTGGGGGTTGGCCGCGGTGCAGACCTGCTTTTCTATATTTGCATTTTATTTTTCCTTTTTGTGATACTTAAACTATTTGCCCGTATCCGCCGATTGGAAAAAACATTGACCGACTTCGTGAGACAACAGGCCCATGAAGAAGCTAAAAAAATGAATGATTAAAAACCGATCTATGTTATTGAGAAACGACTGGAGCATTGCCGAAATTAAAGATATCTACGAAACGCCTTTGCTGGAACTGGTATTCAAAGCAGCTTCTGTTCACAGGGATCATAATGATACCGGGGAAGTGCAGGTTTGTACACTTTTATCTATCAAAACCGGTGGTTGCCCCGAAGATTGTGCTTATTGTCCGCAGGCAGCAAGATATAATACCGGTGTAGGCGTGCAGGCATTGATGAAAAAAGATGAAGTGCTGGAATATGCCTCCAAAGCAAAAGCAGCGGGCAGTACAAGATTTTGCATGGGCGCAGCCTGGAGAGAAGTAAGAGATAATAAAGACTTTGACAGGGTGCTGGATATGGTAAAGGGTGTGAATGAAATGGGAATGGAAGTATGCTGCACATTGGGTATGTTAACCGAAGAACAGGCACATAAACTGGCCGATGCGGGTTTGCATGCCTATAATCATAATCTCGATACATCTTCTGAATATTATGGCGAGATCATTCATACAAGAACCTATGATGATCGTTTGCAAACGCTGGATCATGTTAGAAAAGCGGGTGTGACCGTTTGCTGTGGCGGCATTATTGGTTTGGGTGAAAGACATGAGGACCGCGTCAAAATGCTGCACACTTTAGCTACCATGCCTGAGCATCCGGAAAGTGTTCCTATCAATGCATTGGTGCCAATCGCCGGAACCCCTTTGGCAAATAATCAGAAAGTGGATGTTTGGGATATGGTGCGAATGATCGCAACGGCGAGAATACTGATGCCAAAAGCGATGGTGAGACTTAGCGCCGGCAGAAACGATCTTTCTGTTGCAGAGCAGGCGCTGTGTTTTATGGCAGGCGCCAATTCAATCTTTGCAGGCGATAAATTACTTACCACTCCTAATCCTTCTTTTGATGAGGACAATGCGATGTTCCAGCTGCTTGGATTAAAACCAAGAGAGGCTTTCAAAGAAGAAAAGGTAGCTGTTCATTAATCAGCAATGAAAAAAAGAAAATTTTTATTGGCGGCATTTGTGATATTCACTGCTGCCAATATTTTTATTTATATCAAGAGGGATCATTTTGCTTATCGTTTATACCCTTCCTATTCTTCATTATACAGCCCTTGTCAAAAGGATTGTAAAGAACGATGGCGACAATTTGCAAAAGATTATCCTGCCGGAGAATTGGAAGCGACTATTAAAATGACCGACAGCTTGCTTTCCCTGCATAATAGATCATCTTTGGAAAAGATACTGCTGATCGGGAATTTTCTTCGTAGCCGTTTTCATTTGCAGGAGGGTTCACCATCGGCATTGCTATCCTCGGCTTCACCATTCGGGCAATTCAAACTGCTTAGTACGAATAAAGATGAGAAACTATGGTGCGGCAATTATGCCAATATGATGGCCTGGTTTTGCCGGAGCCAGGGAATCAGCACAAGGATCGTCGAAATAATAAAACCCGGAGACCACCATGTCATCAATGAATGTTACCTGCCTGAAAAGGGAAAATGGATGATGGTTGATCTTACCCATAATCTTTTGGGCGTAGAAAACGAAAAACAGGAACCATTGCATGTAATAGGTCTTCTCGAAAAAAAATCTATCGCTTCACCGTTTTTAGCCTACCGGTCTGTTGATGATTCCATAACAAGGTACAGTTTCACGGCACAACAGTTTCCGGGTAGCAACTACTTTCAAAAAGAGTTTAGCCTGTATTACTACAAAAGGATAAATCTTGAAAAAGTGTATTCCACATCCGAAAAGATAAAGCGATATGTATTACCACAGTCATGGTATAGCATTTATGAACCCGCTGGTGGCACAGGCAATAACCTGCTCTATTTTATAAAGCTGTTTTTTATTTGTAGCTGGCTGATTATAATATTTGCCCTGGCTGGCTTATTTTTATCCAGTCGTAAACGCATTTCGTAAACATGCTAAACCCATCCCGCATATTAGTTTTAGCGCCACATACAGATGATGGCGAACTCGGCTGTGGTGGCAGTATCGCTAAATTCTGCCGGGAGAATAGCGAAGTGCATTACGTGGCGTTTTCCATTTGTAAGAAGTCATTGCCTGCCGGGTTAGCTGAGGACACATTGGAAAAAGAATGTAAAGCTGCCACTAAGCTGTTGGGAATAAGCGACGGCAAACTAATATTTTTTGATCATGAAGTCAGAGAATTCAGCACTAAACGACAGGAGATATTGGAAGAGTTGGTAAAGCTGAATAAAACTATTCAACCCGATCTTGTGTTTATTCCTTCTGCCGGCGATATTCACCAGGATCACCAGGTCATACATGCTGAGGCATTGAGAGCTTTCAAGAACAATTCATTGCTTGGATATGAAATGCCCTGGAACCAGACTCAATTCAACAGCAACTTTTTTATCCGTCTAAGCGCTGATGATATAGCAAAGAAAATAAAAGCGCTGCAGGCTTACCAGTCGCAGGCCCATCGCAATTATATGCAGGAAAAATTCATCCGTTCACTCGCAACTGTAAGAGCTGTGCAGTGCAATGCTGAATATGCAGAAGCTTTTGAAGTGTATAAGATGATCCATGGGGGCTAAGAGGTAAAAAGAGAAAAGGAGGAAAAGAGTAAAGCAGCGAAATCCTTTAATTATTTATTTCTTTTCGTTCAAGCCAGGCGTTAGCGGAATTCGTAGGTTTTATCAGCGTAATCTGCGGGAAACCTATTCAACATTCCAAAATTATTCATTCTTTTTTTGCCCAGGAGATAGAAAGAGAAAAGGAACAAACTGCACAGAGACAGA
>DASVNY010000647.1:0-6139 GCA_036383615.1 Chitinophagaceae bacterium | reverse complement strand
CGCCGAGAGTAAGATATACTTTTGACAACAGTGTTTTAGCGGCCCATTTGGTAGCCCTGCCGGTTGCCTGCGGATTATCGGAACAATTTACTTCTGCGTATTTCAGATCGCTCACGATCTGGTTATACACCTGGTCCACCGTAGCTTTTGGCATTTGTGATTGATCGATGGTTTTTACAACGATCGTATCAAGGGGCACACCTCCCCACAACTGGACCAAATAAAAATATTCCATTGCTCTAAGGAAACGAGCCTCACCTACTACATAGCCGCGTTCTACTGCCGACATCGTTTCGATCTTCGGCACATTTTCGATCACTGCATTTGCCTGGGCAATTGTTTTATACAATGAAACCCACGCACTGTTGATATAACTGTTTGTAGTGGCAAAGTTGAAGTTCTGTATTTGTCTTCTTTCTTCTTCTGAGTTAGAATATTCATCATCCATATCATCGGTGATCATATCGCAAAGCACCACAAATGGGCGACAGTCGCGGGGACCAAAAGAAAGAGATAAAGTGTAAGTAGCATACAAACCTGCCTTAGCATCATCAGCTGTTTTCCAGAAATTGGTAGCCGAGATATTGCTATATACACGCTCATCAAGAAAATCTTTTTTACAGCCGGCGATTGTAAAGGAGATGATGGTTATCATCATTACCAGCCATGAAAAATTGAATTTACATTTCATAATTTATCGTTTAATGAGTTAAAAAGTTGCTTTGATACCGAACACGAACATTTTTGTAGTAGGATAAGAACCATTGTCAACACCTGCTCCCACGCTGCCTTTACCAAGAATACTTACCTCAGGATCATAACCACTATCATATTTGGTAAATGTGAAAAGGTTGGTAGCAGTAACATAGAATCTCAGATCGGGCAGGCGCAAGCCTTTAATATCTTTTTTCAGAAGATTGTAAGCAAGCGAAATGGTCTTAATCCTGAGATAAGAACCATCAGAAATATAAAAATCTGACATAGCCGCTGTATAGCTTTTGTAAGCCCGGGGGATCGTATTTGAAAATTGACCGGGATAACCTGTTGTTGCATCAGCTGGTCTCCAGCGATCACGTGCAATCGCCAATTGATTATTATCTCCGTTCAGGTTAAGTAATTTGGTAAGACCGGTATTCATGATCGAGTTGCCTGTTTGGAAGATGGCAAACACAGAAAGATCGAAATTCTTGTAAGAGAAAGTATTTGTCATACCGCCGCTCCAATCAGGTTGCGGGTTGCCCAACACCACTTTATCATCTTCATTCAACACACCGTCTTTGTTGGTGTCAACAAATTTCTGGAAGCCAGGCATTGTCTTGCTGCCTTCCAATTTGGCAGTAGTAGCATCGATCTCAGCCTGTGTCTGGAACAAACCATCCGTTCTGTAACCATAGAACACACCCAATGGAAGACCTACCTTGATCAGCACAACATTCCCGAATTTTGTATTGGATGAAGAGTTGGAGATCGCAGAGATTGATTCAGGTCCGCCGAGGTCAAGCACTTTATTTTTATTGATGGATGCATTGAAAGAAGTGGTCCAGGTGAAATCACGCTTGTCGATGTTTTTGGATGTGATAGAAAATTCCCATCCTTTGTTTTCTACGCTCCCGATGTTTTTAGCTACGGTAGTGTAACCAGACGCTGCGGGTAAAGCGAAGTCAAGTAAAAGATCTGTTGTTTTTTTCCTGTAATAATCTACTGTTAATGAAATTTTGTTTTTCATTATTGATACATCTGTACCCACGTTGAACTCAGCTGTTTTTTCCCATCTCAGATCGCTATTCGCCATGCGATCGATCATATATCCAGTTCCTACTACTCCACCGATTGCAGTTGGTCTTGTTGAATACAAAGCCTGTGAAGAGTATGCATCAATACGGTCACTTCCGTTTACACCATAAGAAGCCCTGAATTTGAGATCATCAAATACTTTCAACTTCCTGATAAAAGATTCGTTAGACGCTCTCCATGCAAAAGAGGCAGAAGGGAAATATCCCCAGCGGTTATTGACGCCAAATTTGGAAGAACCATCAGCCCGGTAAGTAAGACTCACGAGGTAACGGCTGTCAAATCCATAAGTAGCACGGCTGAAGAATGATAACAACTTGTATTCAGAAGCGCCAGATGAAACAGTAGGCACACCATTACCACTTGCCAGGTTATAAAACTCAAATACATCGGTAGTAAAATCTGTATTTCTTGCCTGGAAATTATTACTAAAATAGCTGGTGAGCTCCTGGCCAGCCAGTACAGAGAAATTGTGTTTGTTTATTTTCTTCGAATACATCAGCGAGTTGGTGTTGTACCATTTAGATGCCTGGGTATAACGTTGGTAAGCATCACTCACTTTATCCCCGCGTATAGTATTGGGGAAGTAATAATTTTCGAGCCTGTAGGAAGGATTAATAGTGGCTTCGCTACGAAGCGTGAAGTCCTTCAGGAATTTTACCTGGAAATAAGCTCCCACCATTACGCTCATATTCTTCTTTTGATTGGTTGTTTCCTGTGCATTGGCCAATGGCGGTGTGGTGATAGGATCTCCGGTGTCTGGATCTATATAAAAAGAACCTGATGGATCAAGCAATCCTTTATCAGTTGGATTGGTAGCATTGGCACGAAGGATCGAGCCATTGTCACCTACCTGGATACCATTTTTGGTAATATAGGAGAGGTTCATCTTTATTCCTGCTGAAACAGCTTTATTGAAATTGAAATCGAGATTTCCTCTCAAGGCAGCTCTTGAATAATCAGAATTTACAATAAGACCCTTCTGGGTAAGATAGTTCGCAGAAATATAGTAGCGTGTTCTGTCATCACCACCAGAAATAGAAATGGTATTATTTATTTGAGGAGCTACACGAAACATCAAATCCTGCCAGTCTTTATCCGTTGTCATTGTATCAGGACGGGTGGTGATAGGTGATTGTCCTGCAGCAACTCTTGCTTCGTTGGTCAATTCAGCTAATTCCGAAGCAGTAAGTAATGGCAATTTCTTTCTTAGTTGCTGAAAACCGTAGTAGCTTTCAACGGTTACAACTGGTTTTCCTTTGCGGCCACCTTTTGTAGTAACTAATATTACGCCATTGGCTCCTCTTGATCCATAAATAGCTGTAGCGCCGGCGTCTTTTAATATTTCGATTGATTTGATATCATCAGGATTCAAAGATGATAAGCCTTCATCGGAAGTAAATCCATCAACAACAAGCAATGGTGCATTATCTGCTTTAATGGAACTTCCACCACGAACACGAATGGAAATATCACCACCGGGTTCTGCAGAAGTGTTCGTTACTACCACACCAGCCGCGTTACCCTGCAGGGCCTGCTCAAGCGAAGTGACCGGTGTTTTCATGATGTCGGCTGCCGAAATGGTAGAGATAGAAGTGGTAAGATCTCTCTTCTTGGTAGAACCATAACCGATCACTACCACATCGGAAAGTTCAGTAGCACTATTTTTTAAAGAGATAATAGCATCCTTACCTTGTTTGGCAGGAAACTCGATGGATTGATACCCTACGCTACTGATGATAAGAACAGGGCTCGCCCCGGCTGGTAAGGCAATACTGAAGTTTCCTTTCTCATCGGTAGAAGTGGAAACACTGGTACCCTTTAACTGGACAGTAACTCCCTGTAGCGGGTCTTTGGATTCGGCATCGAATACTTTACCCTTGATGGTTGTTTGGGCAAAGGATTGCGAGAAGCAGGAAGCCGCAAGTAAGAAAATAACAGCAAGAAGAGCTTTTATTTTCATCGGCTTTGCAATCTTTGTTTTCATACGCATTTTTCTGTTTTCGTTTAGCGTTCTGGTTGACTTAAAAAAATTATGACTCCACGTAAATTTCCGAAGTGGACTTATTATTATTTTTTATACTGGAAAAAAATTTTGTTGCTGAAGCGCCGGTGTTATTAGGAACTAAACCAGCATGAAAAAGAAGCAGATTATTTTTAAATCTATGCGGGATATTAAGTGTTAGAAGCATTTTTTCACATTGGCAGCTTAAACGTTCAATAACAGGCATTCATTGATCTACAGAGGTCAAGCTACCTATATTGACAAACAAAAAAATCAATGCTTGCTTATTTATTTGCGTAAACGTTCCCGGAAACGTTCCCGAAATCGTTTGCGTAAAAATCAAATTTCATTGACAACTTCCGCATAGCTAATCTTCTACCTTTAATCAGTCCGCTACTGATCATGAAATATGACAACATAACGATAAAGGATATTGCCAAAGCACTTAATCTCACAGCATCTACTGTTTCCCGTGCGCTACGTGATAAATACGATATAAGTGCGGAAACAAAAAACAGGGTGTTGGCTTATGCAGAAAAAGCCAATTATCGTCCTCACCCAATGGCGCTGGGATTAAAAGAAAAAAAAACAAGGTCCATAGGGATTGTCGTTAGCGAGATCGCCAATAACTATTTTTCACAGGCAATAAATGGCATTGAGTCTATTGCCAATAGTCGCGGCTATCATATTATAATTATACAAACACATGAATCTTCCGAACGGGAAAAGAATAATGTGCATAATCTTGTTGCCCGCGGGGTAGATGGCTTACTCATATCCATGTCGAATGAAACAAAGGACACTTCCTACCTGCAACATTTAAAGAACAAAGGATTGCCCATTGTATTCTTTGACAGAATTCCCGGCGAAATAGAAACCTATAAGGTAATAGCCAATAATTATCTCGGGGCTTTCCAGGCAACAGAACATCTCATCAGCCAGGGGTTGAAAAAAATAGCTCATATTACAAGTTCACCTCATCTCTCAATTACGAAAGAAAGATTAAGCGGGTATAAGGATGCACTGAATAAACACAAGATCAAGTACAGGGAGGAGCTGGTAAAATTTTGTGAGTATGGTGGAATGCGGATAGAAGAAATTGAAGATGCGATCTCTTCGCTGTTTGCTTTAAAAACAAAACCGGATGCATTATTCCTTGCCGGAGACAGGATATCTACTCAATCATTGCAGGTTTTACGAAAGCTTGGAAAAATGGAAAAGCTCAAATTGGTGGGGTTTACAAATACTTCACTGTCTGACTTGTTTTTACCCTCGCTCACGGTTGTGGAGCAACCTGCCTATGAAATGGGCCAGGTGGCTACCGAATTCCTGATCCAATTGATAGAAAGTAAGCATCCCGTATCAAAATTCGATACGAGGGTCATTGATACAAAACTGATCGTGAGGGATTCTTCAACAAAGCAGGCCATTTGAACTTCCCGGATCATTCGCCACCCTTTACTTTATTTCTTCAACTGTTGTAGTTCAGTGAGGTTAACGGTTTCAAAAGGTTTTTCCGATAATCCATTATAATAATTCAGCCATACTTTATCATCTACAACTGATATAACAGCATACCCGGGCAGGTCAGCTTTTCTGAATTGCAAAATGTGTTTCTTTTCTTCTTCCAGTATGTTATACCTTATATCTTTTGTCGCCGGTTGCCAGTCGGCTTTTTCAGTAACCCAACCCTCTCCTTTGTATTCCGTGGTATAATTTTTTGGCTGGGGAGGTTCAAGACCGCGATTCACACTATTGATCATCACCTGCACGATATTGCCCGACCTGGTTTCGCGGCTCAATACCGAATACTCATGCAGGTGCGCAGACAAAACGATCACTTTATGTTTGGCGAGAAGGTTCAGAAATCTGTCACGCAAGCTGCTATCGGCCACTGGTCTTCTTATACCTGCCAGCAGGTGCCAGCAACGCTGCGTAACAGGAATGACGGGTTGATGAGCCAGCACGAATTTGTATTTGGCTTTTGAAGCGGTCAACTCTTTTTCAAGGAAACTCACCATTTCGGTTTCAGGTAAATTTTTATCTACACTGAAGAATTGATCCAATACGAATAACTCAACATTGTCATTGAGTTTATAAGTAAACATGCCATTGTTGATCGGTTTCTTTACCTGTCTTTCAGCAAATGGTCGTATCACTTCATCCCATGCTTCGGGTTGGCCGGGGCTGTTGCTTACATCATGATTTCCTTTTACCAGCACCCAGGGCACGGACAAATTCACAGCATGAAGCATATCTACTACGCCACGGTTCATTTGACGGGCCAATTCAAAATTGCCTGATACTCCTTCTACAAGGTCACCGAGCTGTGCGACTGCTCTT
>DASVNY010000646.1:0-3393 GCA_036383615.1 Chitinophagaceae bacterium | reverse complement strand
CGATACCATCACCTTTTTTCCAACCGGCTGACCGTATCATTTCCGATCGTAGTGAGTCACTGATGCGTCCTCCCCCAATGATAAAAAGGGTTCCTTTGGCATTCCGTGTAGCTTTTGTTGATTGGGAAAAGACGCTTATTGACCATAGAATTGACAATAAAAACAGGAAACTTGATCTCATGTGATGGCATATTTTATATAGAAAGATAGTGGTTTTGCCAATGAACACATGCATTTATACCAATGAAAAATGACCAAAACCGGGCTTTTTCCCCAATGGTGGATTTGTTAGAAAATAAAGATGTTTGGAGAATCAAAAAAATCTATATTTGGTACTGTTAATTACAAGAACCCATTAACATTCTAAATTAAAAACACATGGCAACAAAAAAAGCAAAGAAACCTGCAAAGAAAGCAGCAAAAAAACCTGCAGCAAAAAAACCAGCTAAGAAAGCTGCGAAAAAAGCCGCTAAGAAACCTGCAAAAAAGAAATCAGCTCGTAAACCTAATGCAGCTTTCATGAAAGCTCTTACTCCAAGCGCTGCTTTAGCTGCTGTAGTTGGTAGCAAACCCATCCCTCGCACAGAAGCGGTGAAAAAAATATGGGGCTACATTAAAGCCAATAAACTCCAGGACAGCAAAAACAAACGCAACGTTAACACAGATGCTAAATTGAAACCAGTATTTGGTAACAAAGGACAGGTTACAATGTTTGAGATCGCTAAATATCTCAGCAAGCACCTTAGCTAAATAATTTGTTTGTTTATTCAAAGGCACTACCAACAGGTGGTGCCTTTTTATTTGTAGTATGTAAGTTTCTGGGAGAGGAAAATATATTCTCATCACAAGCATAGTTGCCTGATGAGGCCTGCATGTTTGGGAAATTGTTTTGATAAATTAGTCGCATCTGCCAATTCAAAATCTGCGAATTCAAAACCCGGAGCAACGGTGCAGCCTACAAATGAAAACGAACTGCCTGGAGAAGGACGACTCGCGAACCAATGATTCGCGGGAACCACATATTGAAATACCTGGCCTTTTTCTATATCGTTGCCTAATTCAATTACGGTTAGCTCTCCATCGTTTTCGAGGATATACACCTGCATGGGATCACCTGCATAAAAATGCCAGCATTCATCGCTTTTGATGAGATGAAAGGCGGAGAACTCTCCTTGTTCCAATAAGAAATAGATAAAAGTGCAAAAGTTCCTGTCACCCGAATATCTCGCCGGCAATGCTTTGGAACTGATAAATTCCCTGCTTCTATAAACTTCTTTATACCACCCGCCTTCGGGGTGTGGCTGTAAATAGAAGCGTTGGATCAATTGTCTCGGGGTAAGCATAGTAATGGTTCAGAAAGATAAAAAAGATAAAGAACAAATAGCTACTCGCCTCTTCAAAAAATTATTTGCCCCTGCTAACGCCTGTTTGATGTAGTTTGCCCAGCTCTTCATCCACGATCGTCCTGGCTTCATCCCATAACTCTTTCTTTCCTTTGGTCATTTTGTTCAACAGTTCGCTGCATTCCTTTAAAAAAACCAGCGCAAAATCATTATCCGATTTTCCTATCGCCCTGCAGTTATCCATAATATCCGCATACTTTATCGTTTGTGCATCGCCGCTGGTTGTCTCAAGACGCTCCGATTCTTTTGCCTTTCTTCTTTTCCTGTTGAGCCGTGGATACGCTTCTTTGGTATAAACATCGGTGAGCTCTATCACCAGCTTCATCGTGTGCGCAACATCCTCCTTACTCAATACCGATGAAAGATATTCCTCCAATTCACGACTGCCCACTTCGGTGTCTTCCACTACATCATGCAACAAAGCTGCGGCAAGCACCGGCAGCTTTGATGAATATTTTCTACATGTCTGCATCACTCTTACCGGGTGTGCGATATATCTTTCGGGCGAATACTTTCTTTGCTGGTCGCCATGCGCCTGATCAGCAAAGTTTTTTATTTGCTCTAATATTCTGTCCATTGTCCTTGTTTATAAGATCAATTGCAAATTCTATACTTGTTCCCTTATCACATTGGCAAAATACTTGAAAGAAATAAAAAAATGACCCCGTGGCACGGTGTCATCTTGAAAGCAACAAAGTTTTTTCCACTTAAATCCAAGTATATGCCAAACAGTAAACGCAATCGAAGGGGTAAAAAGGAGAACGCAGCAGGGAACCGGGAAGACGCCAGGAAGCGTGAAAACAGTCCCCGCAACCTGACAGATAATGTCAGCACCGAAGGAGCAACAGGTAATCCCCGGGACAGCCGAACAAATTGGAAAAGAGACAAAAAAGAAGACTGACGCCGATAATTAAAAAATGACCCCGTAGCAGGTGCTACGGGGTCATTTTTTTTAAAGGGGCTATTATTTATTTAATACGGCCATCTTTCCTATCCTCTCCACGACCGATAACATAACCCAGTCCGCCTAATACCACTGCACCTACGGCACCGCCTTTTACACGGTCCTTTTTATTGATCACAGCACCTAACACAGCTCCGCTACCACCGCCAATCACGGCATACTTAGCAGCTTTGCTCCATCCTTTCTTTTTCTTCTCTTCCACTTTTGCTTCGTGTGTAGAAGAAGAGTTCATGACCACCCTTTCTGTTTTTGGCTTTACATAAACTGTCCTTGTTTTTTGAACAGGCGCCGGATCAGCAACTGTCATGGATTGCTCGAATAACATTTGTTCTTTCATTGCTTTCCATGCCTGGAACTGTGCAAGCCCTGCTGTATCCTGGTAAGAAACTGCTTTAACAGCAGATGAATTTGTGTTGCATGATGCAATTACAAGAGCTATTACTGCACCTACAGCAACAAAGAGTATAACTTTTTTCATAACCCTCAGTTTTTAAATGAATGAATTTGATTACACCCCCATTTTTCATAAACGGTGCCACAAATACTCACAGTGTTAATGAATAAGATTTACGAGGGCAAAAACTACTCAGAACAAGGGTCTTAGGTTCCTGTTTCTTTTAACAATCAACAGGGTCATTTTACCGTCACGAAGGAATCACAGACAGGGTCTATTAAAGAAAGGTTAAGGGTTGCTATAAAACAAGAGCGGTTCAGCCTTGCGGCCAAACCGATTGTTTAAGAAACCGTCCCTATTGAAAATGTCTTATTGCTTGATGATCTTCCCGGAAGAGATCAGCTTATTATTTTTATTAACCTGGATCATATACACACCTTTTGCAAGGTTGGCAGCTTCAGTGATCCTGATAGTATTGCTGCCGCTACTCACCGATACATTTTTTACCAACTGCTGCTGACCCGTTATATTAAACACCCTGATGGTCACTATACCTGGTTCGTCAGTTTGAAATAAAAGGTCGATGTTGCTTGTAAAAGGGTTAGGTGTTGTTTGTATCGCAAGAACAGCTT
>DASVNY010000645.1:0-2128 GCA_036383615.1 Chitinophagaceae bacterium | reverse complement strand
GTCCCTGCCGTGCTATCGGGCCAGTTATCGAAGAACTTTCAAAGGAATATGATGGTAAGGTGAATGTAGGAAAAGTGAATGTGGACAATAATCCGCAAGTATCTATGAATTATGGTATCACTTCTATTCCAGCTATCCTGTTCATTAAAAATGGGCAGGTGGTAGATAAATTAGTAGGTGCTCAACCAAAAGGAAACTTTGTAAAAAAGATCGAAGCACATATCTGATTCGTCCTTCTAAAAAAACTGACTCCGTTTCATTCACTGGAACGGAGTTTTTTATTGTCAGCATTCCGGCAAACTCAACGGAACATTTATTGCCAACCCGCCATCAGCCGTTTCTTTATACTTATGATCCATGTCTTTTGCCGTATCCCACATTGTTTTGATGACGGCATCCAAAGAAACCTTGGCAAAATCAGGAGTGCTTTGCAGTGCAAGTTGTGAAGCAGTGATCGCCTTAATGGCCCCCATTGTGTTTCGTTCTATACAGGGCACCTGCACGAGGCCGGCAATTGGATCGCAGGTCATACCGAGATGATGCTCCATCGCGATCTCGGCAGCCATCAATGCCTGTCGTTGTGTTGCACCCATCATTTCCGTTAGCCCCGCGGCCGCCATCGCTGAGGAAACTCCAATCTCTGCCTGGCATCCACCCATCGCAGCTGATATGGTAGCTCCTTTTTTAAATATACTGCCCACTTCCGAAGCAGTCAACAAGAAGCGAATGATCTTCTCCTCATCGGCACCATCACAGAAAATAATATAGTAAAACAATACAGCAGGGATCACACCAGCTGCTCCATTGGTTGGCGCTGTTACAACTCTCCCAAAAGATGCATTTTCTTCATTCACCGCTAATGCAAAACAACTTACCCAATCAAGAATATATTTAAAATCATTTCCTCCTGCTTTAATGATCTGCATCCATTCTTCAACATTGTGATATTTTTTATCTGCAACCAGTTTTTTATTCAATCCAAAGGCTCTCCGCTTTACATTCAATCCCCCCGGCAACATTCCTTCTGTATGGCAACCGCGGTAAATACATTCCTTCATCACCTGCCATATCTTCAATATTCCATCTTTGGTTTCTTTCTCGTTTCGCCAGGCTGCTTCATTTTCCAGCACCACTTCATGAATAGGCAAACCTGTTTTCATGCACCAGTGCAGGAGATCATCAGAGGTGTTAATGGGGAAAGGCAGTTGAACCGCATCTGAAGCTGACGCGTCCTCTCCTTCCTTTTTTACAAATCCGCCGCCAATAGAATAGTATGTTTCAGCAATGGAGTCGCCGTTTTTAAATGCAGCTAAAAAAGTCAGCGCATTGGGATGATAGGGCAATGTTTCGGTAAATAGAAAATCAATATCTTCTCTAGGATCAAACTCTACTTCATGCAAACCACCCAGCAAGATCTTGTGCATAATAGCAATATCATTGATCTTGGCATTGATATTATGCACATCGAAAGTAACGGGATCATCGCCGCTTAAACCAAGCTGCACGGCAATATCGGTTCCATGCCCTTTACCGGTTTTAGCTAAGGAGCCATACAACATTATTTTGATCGATACTACCTCGTAAAGCTTATTGGTTTGTACCAATGTTTGCACAAATCGTTGCGCTGCCCGCCATGGTCCCAGCGTGTGTGAGCTGGAGGGACCAACGCCTATTTTGAAAATATCAAAAACGGATATGGGTTCGTGACTCAAGTATTTTTTTTTACAAATATAAATTAAAGAAGCCGCCTTTGGCAGGCGGCTCCGTGGCAGTTAGTATCGGTTGATACTTAGTAAACAGCAGTTAACTCAACAGTAAATATTAATATAGAATTACCGGGTATTACAACAGCTCCACTTTGATCTCTCAAGTCCTGGCTACCATAACCAAGGCTCGGTGGAATATATAGAGTAGCAGTTCCACCAACCTTTAATAAGGGAATACCTATTCTCCATGCCCGGATAACCTGGTCGAGGCCGATAGAAATACCATTGGTGGTTTCTTGGTCAAAAACATTCCCATTAGTAAGCCTGCCCGTGTATTTCACTTTCACACCAGTGCAAGCGCCTGGCTGTGGGCCCGTGCCGGGGTTTGTGATATCATAAAACATCCCACTGCAATCCTGTGT
>DASVNY010000644.1:0-2484 GCA_036383615.1 Chitinophagaceae bacterium | reverse complement strand
AATTATCGGTAGGCGCTGACAACCTGGAAAAAGTGATGAAGGCCTATTTTGAAAAATGGAGATTCAAGCATCCATATCCCGAAGACCTGCAAAGTGAATTTGAGCAACAGTTGAATTTAAAAGTGGATGCCATGTTTAACCTGCTGAATAAAAAAGGCAAGTTTGACTAATGACATTTATTCAACCAATACCAATCTTGTGAAAAAAACTATCCTGCTTTTCCTGCTATTGCCCACCCTTCTACCCGCTTTTTCCCAATACTGGCAACAGGAGGTGAATTATACCATCACCGTATCATTGAATGATAAAGAACATTCGCTGACCGGGTATGAAAAGATGGAATACATCAACAATTCGCCCGACACGCTTACCTTCATCTGGTTTCATCTCTGGCCCAATGCGTATAAGAATGACCGGACAGCTTTCAGTGATCAGCGACTGGAAAATGGAGATACTAAATTCTATTTTTCCAATAAAGAACAAAAAGGCTATATCAATAAGCTGGATTTTAAAGTAAACAATATCACTGCCGAATTACAGGATCATCCCGAACATATTGATATCGCAAAACTGGTGCTTCCTTCACCACTGCCACCGGGACAACGTATCACGATCACCACACCCTTCCATGTTAAACTGCCATTTAATTTTTCCCGGGGTGGCCATGATCAGCAAAGCTACCAGGCCACGCAATGGTATCCCAAGCCGGCAGTGTATGATAAAAATGGCTGGCACCCGATGCCCTATCTTGACCAGGGAGAATTTTACAGTGAATTTGGAAGTTTTGATGTGAGTATCACGGTTCCAAAAAATTATGTCGTTGCCGCTACAGGCGAATTGCAGGATGCTGAAGAAAAAGAATGGTTAAAGACAAGAACAAATGATCGCTGGGGGCTTGAATACCGCAAAGCAAACCCTGTAAAGAAATTTTATACTTCGCAGGCGATCGGCGCGAACGGTGTTGCAAGAACTATTACCACAAAAAACAAAGACACTGTTCCGAATATCATCCCTGCTTCCGACGCTTTATTAAAAACATTACGTTATAAACAAACCAATATTCACGACTTTGCCTGGTTTGCAGATAAGCGTTTTATTGTAAACAATGACACCTGCCTGCTCGCATCGGGAAGGATCATCAATGTATATAGTTATTATAATCCTATCCAGGAAAGGTTTTGGAAGAATAGTGTTCAGAACAGTAAAGATGCTGTTCGTCATTACTCGCAGTTGGTGGGAGAATATCCTTACAATGTGGTGAGTGTTGTGTATGGACCCGACAATTTTGGCGGCGGGATGGAATATCCTACTATCACTGTTATTTCAGCGGTTGAAAGCAGCAAAGACCTTGATCGCACTATTGCCCATGAAATCGGCCATAACTGGTTCTATGGTATTTTGGCCAGCAATGAAAGAAAATATCCCTGGATGGATGAAGGTATCAACTCTTACTATGACGCCTCTTACATGCAGAAAAAAGATGATCATTTCAGTCAGCGTTTCGAACAAATGCTGCTCGAAACATTCATCGCTACAAAAAAAGATCAGCCGATCGCAACCTCTTCAGAGAAATTCAGTGCTCCTAACTATGCGCTGGTAGCTTATTATAAAACTTCGCAGTGGCTGGCTATGCTTGAAAAAGAATTGGGCACCGAAACATTCAATAAAGCCATGCAGGAGTATTATCGCCGCTGGCAATTCAAACACCCGCAGCCTGAAGACTTCAAAAAAGTGATGGAAGAAGTGAGTGGCAAAGATCTTACTGCTTCGTTCGCTTTATTATCACAACCTGGCGCATTGCCTGCAAAAGAAAAGAAAGGCATTGGCCTGCAGAGCCCGGTAGGCGCTGTATTGGGCACGCATGCTGACAAAAACACAGCTGTAACTATTTTGCCGGTGCTGGGTTTTAATAGTTATGATAAACTAATGCTGGGGGCTGCTATCACTAACCTTCGTTTGCCGCCTAATCGTTTACAGTTTCTATTGACCCCAATGTATGGGTTCGGATCAAAGCAGTTAAATGGGATTGGATTTATCAACTACAGCTCCTATCCTTCCGGTATTTTCAGGAAGATCGATATTGGCATCAACGCGTCCATGTTCTCCGCTGATCGTTTTACAGATGATAACGGCAAGAAATATTTTCTCGGTTTTCAAAAACTCGTTCCGGGGATACGGTTCACATTTAAAGAAAAGGACCTGCGCAATTCTTTTCATCGCTTTTTGCAATTCAAGTCATTCATTATCGAGGAAGATGAGTTAAGATTTCTCTCCGGCGAAGTCACTACAAAGAAAGTGAGCAGGACATTAAATCAACTGCAATTTGTGATTGAGAATAACCGTGTATTATATCCTTATAGCGGCGAGCTGAAAGTTGAGCAGGGAGAGGATTTTCTTCGCACTGCATTTACAGGTAAATATTTCTTTAATTATCCCAAAGAGGGTGGCCTTGATGTGAGACTGTTTGCCGGCAAATTCATTTAT
>DASVNY010000643.1:0-3711 GCA_036383615.1 Chitinophagaceae bacterium | reverse complement strand
ACCAGGTTTTTGAAGATAATGGCGTGAAAGTAGTCACCGATCTGAAGAGTTTTTTATACCTGGTAAACACTACGCTTGATTTCTCTGACGGCTTGAATGGAAAAGGTTTCTATTTCACCAACCCGAATGCCAGCAGAACTTGCGGTTGCGGTGAAAGCTTTGCGGTGTAAGAAAAGTCCGGAAGACGGGAAGTCAGAAAGCTCAAAAATTATTTATACAATCCTTTCACAGTTGTGAGAGGATTTTTTTATTGAAAGAAGTCTTTCTGACTTCCTGTCTTTCCTGTCTTCCCGTCTTTCCTCCGTATATTGCGACATAATGTGGTCCATCTGTAAAAAAGAGCTCCGCCAATTCTTCAGCAGCCTCACGGGCTATATTGCTATCATAGTTTTCCTGTTGGTCAATGGACTGATGCTTTTTGTATTCAAGGACAATATCCTGGATTTCGGGTATGCCACGCTTGACCGCTTTTTTCAATTAACTCCCTGGGTGTTATTATTGCTGATACCTGCTATCACTATGCGGAGCTTTTCCGAAGAATTTAAAACAGGAACATTTGAATTGCTGCAAACAAGACCACTCACCCGCTGGCAGATCATCAGCGGCAAATATTTTGGAAGCCTTATTGTGGTGGTGATCGCGTTGCTACCTACCATTGTTTATTTTTTCTCTATTCAAAATCTTTCTTCGGGTGAAGGCATAGATACGGGTGCAACGATCGGGGCGTATATAGGTTTGTTCTTTTTGGCTGCTGTATTCACAGCTATTGGGATCTGTGCAAGTAGTTTCACCACCAATGCTGTTGTGGCTTTCATAATGTCTTTAATAGGATGCGCTTTGCTGTATTATGGATTTAATGCGATCAGCCAGTTGCCAGGACTGGAAGGAGGATTGGATTACTATATTGGAATGGCTGGTATCGATTTTCATTATACCAGCATCAGCCGTGGTGTGATAGATAGCAGGGATATCATTTACTTCCTGTCAGTGATCTTTCTTTTCTTAACCATTACTTACCGCAACCTTCTGAAACGATAAATGAAGAACCTTTTCTCAAAAATATTCGCTTCCCGGTTTGGCTGGTTATTATTGCTGGCAGTGCTGTTTGTTGCCAACTTTATCGCTTCCAGTTTCCATTCCCGTCTCGATCTTACCAAAGAGAAAAGATATACACTAAGCAAAGCAACAAAAGAATTGTTGAGAAGCATTGATGATGAAGTGCAGATCGATGTTTTTTTAAAAGGTGAGTTCCCGGCCGGCTTTAGAAAACTGGCTAATAGCACAGAAGAATTTCTTCAATTATTAAAAGACAGGAACAGCTCAAGAATAAAGTACAGGTTTATTTCACCACAGGATGAAATGCCGGGAACCGGCCTGCCTTATGAAGACACACTCAGAAAAATGGGGGCCAGTGAAATCAATCTGACGGTGCAGGTTAAAGCAGGACAGGAGAACAAGAGAATTTTCCCGGTAGCATTGATTACTTATAAGGGTCGGCAATCGATGGTGAGTTTATATAGTGGTGGTAAGCGAATGATCTCTGCAGCGGAAATGAACAGCGCCGAAGCATTGATGGAATACCAGTTTGCCAAAACACTGGATGGCTTGATCAATACAAGTTTGCCGATGATAGGCTATTCTATTGGCAATGGCGAACCAACCGATATAAGAACATACGATCTGCAGCAAACACTGCAGCAGAGCTATTCACTTCGGATCATCGATCTCAATAAGCAACCTTTTATCCCGGATACTTTTAAAGCTATTGTGATTGTTAAGCCTTCTGCGCAATTCAGCGAGGATGAAAAACTCAAGATCGACCAGTATGTAATGAGAGGCGGAAAGCTGCTGATGTTTATTGATAATCTCAATGCTGAACAGGATAGCCTGCAATTCAAACCTGAGCTGATCGCATTTGACAGGAATCTTAACCTGACTGATCTTTTGTTCCGTTATGGGGTTCGTATCAACACAGATCTTGTGATGGACCTGCAATGTGATTTTATGCCATTTGGCGTTGGCGGCACAGCGGAGAATCCACAGTATGAATTTTTGCGATGGAACTATTACCCGTTGTTTGAATCAAAAGGTGGGACAACGATCAATAAAAACCTCGGGTTGGTAGCAGGCAGGTTTGTCAATTCTATTGACACGATCACCGCGGCCGGCGTTAAAAAGATCGTGCTGCTTTCATCCTCCCGCGATTCAAGAAGGATAAGCACACCGGCCCTGATCAGTCTTAATGAAAACAGGAATACCCCGGAGGATGCCAGGTTCAAGGACGCAAATATTCCTGTGGCCATGTTATTGGAAGGCAAATTCACTTCCCTGTATAGAAATCGTTTATCAAGATCACAATCCGATTCACTGGCAGCCTATGGCATTCCTTTCCTTGAATCGTCTGCGAAAGAAAACAAGATGATTGTGGTAGCTGATGGTGATATGGTGCTAAATGATGTGTCGCCACAAGACGGACCGCTCCAGATGGGGACCAATTTCTTTACAATAGGATCACAGTTTGAGTACCAGTTTGCCAATCGTGAGTTCTTGCAAAATTGCCTGGAATACCTGGTCAATAATCCTGCTATCATTGAAACAAGGAATAAGGACATTGTGCTGCGTTTGCTGGATAGCCAAAAAGTGAAAGAGCAGAAAACAACCTGGCAGTTTTTTAATATCGGCCTGCCTGTTTTGCTGGTCATCCTTTTCGGATGGATATACCAGCAGGTGAGGAAGCGAAAATATAAAATGTAGAATGTAAAATGTAAAAGGTGCGGTTACTTTTACATTTATAGTTCTTTATTTTACATTTTACATTTGCAGCTTTTTGTGCCTTGAACTCTCGCCAGTCTCGATTATAGTAGATTGAAAATGTTGAATATAAAATGAAGAATGTAAAAGCTGCGATTACTTTTACATTTATAATTCTTTATTTTACATTTTACATTTGCACTAAATCTTCCTGATGACACCCGACCAGATCAGTTATCTCGTTTTCGGAATTATTTTATTGTTGGCCCTGATATTTGATTTGGGGCTTTTAAGCAAAAAAGGACAAAAGGTTACCATACGCCAGGCTTTGTACCAGACCTTCTTTTGGGTTGGATTGGCACTTGCATTTTTTATCTACATGTGGATTGAGAACGGGCAACGCCTCGCATTGGAATACCTGAGCGCCTACCTGATGGAATGGAGCCTGAGCATTGATAATATCTTTGTGTTCATTCTCATCTTTACTGCATTTTCGGTTAAAGAAAAACACTACGGCCGGGTGTTATTGATAGGTATTCTTATCGCGATCATCTTCCGTTTCATTTTTATTACGGTTGGGGTGGCACTTGTCGATAAATTTCATTGGATACTTTACATATTCGGCGCTTTCCTGGTTTATACCGGTTACAAAATGTTTACCGCTACTGATGATGAGGAATTCAAACCGCAGGAAAGTAAGATATACCGCTTCATGCAAAGATTTCTCCCCTTAGTGCCGCATGATGGCGATGGCCGTTATATGATGAAAGAGAACGGGAGGCCGGTTTACACCACCTTGTTTGTTGTTGTTATCATGCTGGCGGCTATCGATCTTGTTTTTGCCCTCGATTCCATCCCGGCAGTGATGGGGATATCAAGAGATAAGCTGGTTATCTATACCTCCAATATTTTTGCTGTACTTGGACTTCGTTCACTTTTCTTTTTACTGAGAGGAGCTGT
>DASVNY010000642.1:0-2618 GCA_036383615.1 Chitinophagaceae bacterium | reverse complement strand
TGCGCCTTTGCGTGATATCTCTATTCAACAAACAAATCCTTATACAACTGTGCGCCAGGAACGACCGAGTATTTACTCAAATCAGTAATGCCTTCCGCGGCCAGCACTTCTTCATCAATAAAACAATTGCCGGTGCATTGTGTCGATGGCTTACTGAAGATATAGTAAGCCGCATCAGCCAATATATCCGTTGTGCGGCTCATTTTAGCCAGCGCTTCACCACCTAATAAATTCCTGACAGCTGCCGTATCAATCGTTGTCTTTGGCCATAAGGCATTAGAAGCGATATTGTATTTTTTTAATTCAGCGGCCCAGCCGATCGCCATCATGCTCATGTTGAATTTGGTCAGCGTGTATGCTAAATGATTAGCAAACCATTTTGGGTTCATGCTGATAGGTGGAGAGAGTGTAAGTATATGTGCATTCGTGGATTTTTTCAAATGAGGAATGCATGCTTTGGTGACAAAAAAAGTTCCCCGCACATTGATATCATGCATCAGATCGAATCGCTTGGGTTCTGTTTGCTCCGTTGATGTTAATGATATGGCTGAAGCATTATTGAGAACAATATCAATTCCCCCAAATTTTTCTACTGACTTATCTATCGCAGCTTGCACCTGGTCCTCAAAACGAATATCACATTGCACCGCTAATGCTTTGCCCCCGGTCTTTTCAATCTCTTCAGCGGCAGAAAAAATAGTTCCTCCCAGCTTTGTATTCTCTTCAACTGATTTGGCCGCTACCACGATATTGGCTCCTTCTTTTGCTAACCGCAATGCAATGGCTTTACCGATGCCCCTGCTTGCGCCGGTGATAAAAACGGTTTTGTTGTGAAAACTCATAATTGATTTTTAAGCGATAATGAAAATAAGGATAAGCTAATTTACTATTTGAATATCGTAAACATACGGCCCCATAAGTAAATCCAGTAACAAAACTATTGGTCAAAACTGCGCTATGGCAAACAATTTGTGAAAATTAGCTTTGATTTGAAGTTGATTGATTAGGAACCCTCAGTCAGTATCCAATATCAATGAAAAACCCAACAACTCCTTTCAATCAACTTTATTTTCATCGTCCCGTTTGATGAGTCCTGATATCCCCTGTCCGATCCCGAATAATTTCGGGGCGGGCAAATGAAAAACACCCTTGAGCCAGAACCAACGAAGAACTTTACACTAGCCTGGCTACGTCCTGTCTCAACGAAATGGAAAGACCTCTTTGATAAGAGGCCTTTCTTTTAATATTCAGGTAAAACAGGTTTTGACTTCACAATATCTTCAACCTGTTGCATCACTTCTGCATTCAACTTTTCAACAGCTTTTAATGCTCCGAGGTTTTCCAGCAATTGTTCTTTTCTTGATGCCCCTAATATGGCCGTGGTTACATTCGGGTTTTTAATGCACCACGCAATACTCAATTGCGCCATTGTTATATCCAATTGTTTGGCGAGATCACCCAATTTTTTTGCTTTAGATAAAAAGCTATCCTGCATCCAGCGATCTTTTAACCAATCAAACCCACTTAAAGCAAAACGGCTGTCTTCAGGAATACCATCATTATACTTTCCGCTTAATAATCCTGATGCCAGCGGGCTCCAGATCGTAGTGCCCATGCCAACAGTTCTGAAGATCATCAGGAATTCGTTTTCCATTTTATTTCTCTCGAGCAAATGGTATTGCGGTTGCTCTACCGAAGGACCGATCAAGCCATATTGATTTGCCACACGGTGCGCTTCCATTATTTCAACACCGCTCCACTCACTGGTTCCCCAGTATAATACCTTGCCCTGTTGAATAAGGTTGTGCATCGTCCAAACCACTTCTTCAATGGGTGCATTCTTATCAGGACGATGACAGAAATAAAGATCAAGGTAGTCCACCTGCAATCGTTGCAAGGCTTCGTGACAGGCCTCTACAATATGTTTGCGGCTAAGACCATGCTGGTTGGGTTTATTTTCTTTTCCTCTCCATCCCCAAAACACTTTTGAAGAAACAGTATAAGAAGTTCGGTCCCAGTTTTTCTTCTGCAACACGCGACCCATCATTTTTTCACTTTCACCTAATGCATACACTTCTGCATTATCGAAAAAGTTCACCCCGTTATCATAAGCAATGCCCATCAGCTCATCAGCAATGCTATCATCAATTTGTTTATGAAAACTCACCCAACTTCCAAAAGAGAGAACACTTAGTTGAAGACCGGACCGGCCCATGCGACGATACTCCATAGTACAATTTATAGTTTATAGTTTGTGGTTATCCTAAAGATAGTTGATTGCGGTTGCCCGCAGCAAATGAACAAAAGAAAGAAAAGAAAGTTTATTGACCGTATTCGCTTTGTGGCACTTTGATCGGCCCTGTTGGATAATTGAAGGTGACCGTGTTGAGATCCTGCGTGGCTTCTAATCCCTGGTGGGCTATAAGATGTTTATTCTTTCCATCGAGATAAGAACGTTTGTCAGTAAAAAATTTACCTGTGGCCTGGTCCCACCATAGATCAGGACATCGGAGTGTATCACCATCACGATTGATAACTACCACGCTATCCCGCAGATATACTTTATTGAGGCTTTCATAATACTTACCATACCTGCTATCAAGAACGGTTTCCACTTT
>DASVNY010000641.1:0-1603 GCA_036383615.1 Chitinophagaceae bacterium | reverse complement strand
GGTAAACATTTTTCTACTTCACAGCCCTGCATGCCGACACCATACATTAACTTATAATATTCGCTATGTGTTGAAGCAAAATCCCAATAAGCATAAGCGATAAGCTTTAATTGTTCAGCCGGATCATCAGTTTTTCCTTTGGCCTCTTCTATCTTTTTAGCCAATATCCTGAACCAATCCTTTCCAAACTCAAAAAGTATTGCTTCCTTATTTTCAAAATGGTCATAGATAACAGGCACACTATATTCTATCGCATCGGCTATCTTCCGGATAGAAAGCGATTGCCAGCCTTCTTCCCTTACCATCTGCCAGGCAGTTTCAAGGATGGCTGTACGCATTTTTTCCTTTTCACGTCCACGTCTTTCTGTTATACCCATATATTTCTTTTATCTAACACCGTTAGCAAATATAACGACGTTCCAAAAATTGCAAAAACTTTTTTTCCAAAGAACTTTTGGTACCCAAAACAACTATGCCCCGCTGACAACCCTATGGCAGTCCCTGTTGCAGCTACAAATTTTTTTTGAGATGGGTTTTTGATATCAAAACAAAACTACATCCATGAAAATGAACCAAAGGGGTGGAAATGCGCCATTTTGAAGGGAGATTGCGACCTGTCTATGTATGGTTTAAGTTCCGGACCTCCGGGGAATGCCCCAGTTTAAATTTCAACTAAGTTTCACCACATAAATACATAGGACACAATAGAGAGCCGCATAGAACACCATGTGAAAACCTATGTTTCTAATGTGCCTATGTGGTAAAAAACTAAACATGTGCGCCCTACCGATCCTTCCAGTCGGGGATATATTTATCCAGTAAGGCCTGGTATTCTTTATAATTCTTCAACCCCGCGAGATCGGGGTCGGTCAGCAATACATCATAACTCTTAAACCCTCTTTCAAATGCCTGGCGCAAATAAAGGATCGCCTGGTCAGGTTTATTGCCCAGCGCATAACTGCAGGCCAACCGGTAATAGCTCCGGCCATTTGACGGGTTGAGACGAATGGCATTCTGAATATGAACTATAGCAGAATCATACTGCCGCAATGAATGATACAGCAATCCAAGATTCAACGAGGCATTCGGATAGCCTGGATTAATAGACACCGCTTTTTTGTAATAAACAAATGCAGAGTCCGGCTGCTCCAAATTCATATAAGCAGCGCCAACATTATTCAGCGAAGCCAGATGATCGGGTTTTACCGCCAATATCTTTTTGAAGTAAAAGATCGAAGAGTCATAGGCCCGCATCTCATGATAGAAATAACCGGTATTCAACCAGGCCTGTTCATTATCAGGAGCACGACGGGACAATTGTTTCTGGTAATAAAATCCTGCTGAATCAACCTGTCTTAATTGCCTGAACACATTGGCAAGGTTGAGCATAGCCGTAGTGTTCTCCGGGTCGATCTGCAATGCTTTTTGCAAATAAATTCTTGCAGAGTCAGGCTGCTTCATTTCCCGCATCACGAGTGCAAGGTTGTTATACAACTGCGGGTTGTCCGGATCCAAACGTAATGCTCTTCTATAATAGGCCCCTGCTGAGTCATAACGTTTTTGTCCCATGAAAATCAGCCCGAGGTCATTCATGGAAGAGATA
>DASVNY010000640.1:0-4609 GCA_036383615.1 Chitinophagaceae bacterium | reverse complement strand
ATAAAAACCCATCATATCCCCTGAACTTACAATTCACCAATACCGTTTTTGAATCCTCCACTTTTGAACCATCGTGCCAGATAGCTGCAGGACCCGTGTGTGAAATAAATTCACAGTTCTCAGCCCATGCCCAACCACGCGGACAATAGAAATCAACTCCACCTTCCATCACACAATCCTTGAAATACCAAAGACCGCTTTCAACTTCCCAGGGACTCACCGTATCACCGCCAAATGCGCGGAAACGGCAGTTGATAGCTTTTAATCTTGTTGCGGCATTCATCGTTCGCAATGCCATCTGGTGACCATCTTTTCTCAGCTTCTTTTGTTTGTTTACCGTATCCGATGCACAGTAAATAATCACCTCTTCTTTATAGTCAAAACCAAAACTATTAGTGATCGTAAGGTTTTTAAGGGTAATATCATTGGCACCAATATTCATGGTGGCCACACCCCAATCATCCATATGTCCACAGCGCCATTCATCTCTTGCAATGCTCGCCGTGATGATCGTTTTCTCTCTATCCTCTCCTTCAAAAACAATATTGCCCTTTTCGATGTAGAGCTTTTCGCTATACGTTCCTTTCTTAATAAAAATTATTCGTGGTGAAGAAGCTGTTTCCGGCAAACTATTGATCGCTCCCTGGATCGTTTTATAATCGCCCTTTCCATCCTGCGATACCACGATCTTTTTTTGAGCCACCGAAACGCTAACAATCATTAAAAGAACTACCACGCTACAACATGCTATGACAGATCCTCTCCTCATTTTGGCTGCGCCTGTTTTAGCAACCACTTCACCAGGTCCTCAGCCGCTTTATAATTCTCATACTCAGCCGGCAATTTTCTGCCATCAACGTATTCATTATATAACCAGGGATCGCCTATGGCTAATACAGAACCTTTACCATATTTCGCTGTAGCGATAATTATATCATCATCCTTTTTTACTAATGTTTTTGCAGGAGCTTTAATCTCAAGCACACTCAGTTCTTTCAAAAACATTTTTTTAGTCGTTGTAAAAACAGTGTTTCCAGTACCAGGCAACACTTCACCCTGCGGATAGGTATCATTCTTAACCATATTGATACTTTTATCCGTAAACGTTATTCCAAATGCCTTGCTTAACTCGTTGAAGTGTTTCAGGTCGCAGTTAAGACTATCGTTGGCCATCAACAATAAAACACCACCAGCTTTTACCCAATCACTGATCGCTTTTACATCCTTTGTGGTTACAAAATTTGGATTGGGATTATCTCTCACATTATCAGGGTCAACAATAATATATACAGATGCATTTTTTAAATTGGCCGCTGTTGGCGCTACATCGAGTGAAGAAAGTTTAGCGCCGTTCTTTTCAAATACCCAGCCCAGCGTATTAAAACCGGGATGTGATCTTTCTTCCCAGGTATAGTGCCAGTAGCTCATGGCACCGGCAGCATCTTTTCTTTTCTCGCTATTGAAAAAACGATCAAGTAGTATTGTTTTTCCCTTTCCATTCTTCAATGATCCGTTGATCTCCATTTCACCGGCAGCATTAATAAATGCTCCCACTCCTTTCGGATCATTCACCACCACTTTCTCCCGCATATAATATTCAAAACTTCCATCGCGATAGGGATTGCCACCCAGGCCTGAAACTGAAACAGTGCCATGCAGGTTGGTTTGCCCATTTTCCACTTTGATGAATTGCTTTACAATACCATCGTATCCTTTTTTTGCAATGGCAAATTTTGCAGCGGGCAAATAGCCTTTACGAACGCCTTTCGCGATTGCATACACAAACTGGCAGCTCGCCGATGCTTCAAAATAGTTTTTCTCTTTGCCGGGACCGTTATAGTTCAGCACATCATACCAAAGACCTGTTTGTTTGTCCTGCACTTTTTCTACTGCATTCACCAGGCGATTTAAAATCGCAATGAGTTTTTGCTTTCCGGGATGATTAGCGGGATACCAGTCCAGCGCATCTACGATGGCATTGGAATACCAGCCCATGGCTCTTGCCCAAAAATGCGGTGACTGTCCGGTTGTTTTATTGGCCCATTGCTGTTGCTTGCTTTCATCCCATGCATGATAGAGTAATCCTGTTTTAGGATCTCTTGCGTGTTGTTCCATCCATACAAACTGGTTGGTTATATCATTGAATGCAGTATCCTCATGCACCAGGTTGGCATATTCAGCATAAAAAGGTTCGCCCATATACAAACCATCGAGCCACATCTGGTAAGGATAAATTTTCTTGTGCCAGAAACCGCCTTCATTGGTGCGTGGATGTGTTCGCAGCTGTTCACGAAGCAGCTTAGCGGCTTTCAAATATTTTTCTTTGCCCAGCACACGATAGAGTAACAGTACCAGCTTACCGTTATTGATATGATCGATATTATACTCGTCAGCCTTGTAATCCTTGATCGTTCCATCTTCTTTCACATAAAAATCCATTAGTCTTTGTATGTAATTGAAGTAAGTAACATCTCCTGTATTCTGCCAAATTCTTTCACAACCTTCCAAGATCACACCCATATCATAACTCCAGCGGGCGGGCCTTCCCGGCGCTGATGAAAAGGAATCCTTCCATATATTCATGGAAGTTTCGATCATTTGCTGCGATAAAGGTTTTTGTTCCTGGGCCGTGGCGGCAAAGGATAAAAAAGCGACCAGCAACACAATCACTATGCGGATAAGAGTTGTCATTTTATCGTAACGCTTTTTTCTGAAGCACCCAGTTCATAGGTGACCTTTTCTTTTGCTTTGGATGCGTCAGTGTTTTTAATATTGATCAGACCGCTCCTGTCACCGCTTACACGAAACAGGAGTTCAGCACCTTCTTTATAAGTGATCTTATCAAAGGTTAAGTTGTCGCTCTGTACAATATCGATCACCGGCTTCGATTCTTCACTGATCACTTTCACATTACGGAAAACAATATTGCTGGCTTCCTGGATATCTATTCCTTTTTTGGCCTGCAGCACCATATTCTCCATCACGATATCCTTTACATGCATTTCAGGAATGCCCCTGACAAAAACCGCTCTCTCTGCCCCGTTGCAAAACACATTGCTGATATAGAAATTCTTAAACACAGGAGTCGTTTCATCTGCCGGTTTGAACTCTACTTTAGGCAATTCTCTTTTTTCACCAGACAGCGGCACAGGATCTTTTGCCATATAATACATATCAAACAGGATCGCATCACCCGGGATATCCTTCATGTAGATATTGTTGATGAAAATATTTTCCACCACGCCACCACGACCTCTTGTTGTTTTAAAACGAAGACCGATATCAGCACCAATAAATGTGCAGTTGCTGACATGAATATTTCTTGCGCCACCACTCATTTCACTGCCAATTACAAAACCACCGTGCGAAGCATAAACTGTGCAGCCACGAATGATGACATTCTCCGTAGGCATTCCTCTTTTTCTTCCTTCCGCATCGCGACCGCTTTTCATACAAAGCGCATCATCGCCTACATCAAAAACGGAATTTTCGATCAATACATTCTTACAGCTTTCTACATCGATGCCATCACCATTCTGCGCATACCAGGGATTTTTAACCGACACATTTCTTACAGTAAGATGCTCGCTCATCAATGGATGCAAACACCAGGCTGGCGAGTTCTGAAAAGTCACGCCTTCCAGCAAAATATATTTACAGCTGGTAAGTACTAATAGATTAGGACGAAGAAAATCTTTAATGCTATTATAAAAAGCCGCATCCCTGTCAGGTGATATCATACCGGGATTGGATGGCATTTTCGCGCCTTTCAATGTTTTCTCAGATGGATACCATGTTCTGTTATCATCACCTACAACACCGCCGGATTCAACAAGATTTTTCCATTGGCTCTCTGTAAGTTTTTCTTTTTTCACCATGCGCCATGCATCACCATTGCCATCAATAATTCCTTTGCCTGTGATTGCAATATTGGAAGCATTTGTGGCGGAAAGCGGTGATTGATTTCTCATCTGTGGTAAGCCTTCCCAATTCGCCTGCACTAATGGATACTGATCAAAATCCTTTGTGAATAATAAGGTGGCGCCTGTAGCTAAGTGAAGATTAATATTGCTCTTCAATTCAACAGGTCCTGTTAACCATAGACCGGCCGGTACCAATACAACTCCACCGCCTTTTTTATGCAGACCATCAATGGCGCTATTGATGATCTTAGTGTTCAATGTATAGCCATCCGGAACAGCACCCAATTTAGCGATCGAAACCGTGTCTTTTTTGAATTTCGGAGCAACAATGACAGGCAATTTACCTTTGAACTGCGCCGCACTGACCAGGGAGATCGAAAAAAAAACTGATATACCAAGTAGCTTCTTCATTAGTGACAAGTGAATCGTTTGAAAATCATTGTCTATGACTTGTTTCCACCCCACAATTTTACCTCAAACACTATCATTTTCAACAGCTTCGGGGGGGCTTTATTTACGCAATCGTTACCGGGAACGAAACCGGATTTGCATAATCATTCAGCCGGGTTTTTTAGGGCATCTTTACAGCCTGCCGGGCCAATAATTTCCAGCCACCTTTTCCCTTTTCCCAGACCAATAAAATTTTGAGGTGCACTTCAGCTGGTCCTTTCCCGGCATCATTGGTT
>DASVNY010000639.1:0-5182 GCA_036383615.1 Chitinophagaceae bacterium | reverse complement strand
TGTTTATCGTGTTGATTTATCAATGGTGATTTCAAAATATATCGGGGAAACAGAAAAGAATATCTCACGCATTTTTGATATGGCTCAGCATAAAAACTGGATTTTATTTTTTGATGAAGCAGATGCATTATTCGGTAAAAGATCTGTTACACAAACAGCGCAGGATCGGTTTGCCAACCAGGAAGTCTCTTATTTGCTAATGAGAATGGAAGAATATAATGGTCTTGCTATCCTGGCTACAAATTTTAAACAGAATATCGACAAAGCATTTCTCCGCCGGTTTAACAGCGTAGTACACTTTCTTGCGCCGGATGAAGAGCAGCGCTTAAAATTGTGGAAACAAAGTTTTTCATCCGAAACCACAAAAGACAGAACGGTTAAGCTTGATGTTATTGCGAAAAACTTTTCACTCACCGGCGCTAATATCATGAACGTTGTCAGGTATGCCTCTATCATGGCTTTGAAACACGGGAATAACATTATCACACATTCTTACATCGTTGAAGGCATAAGAAGAGAGTTGGCCAAAGAACAGTCGCTCGCTTCAGAAACCGCTAATTAACTCAAACCTTACTTATGGGTTTTATAGGAAATAAAACAGGTACATCATCCACTGGCGGCACAACGCCGTTCAGCTTAGCAGACTCTCTGCCGGTGCAAACCAAGCTGACGGTGAGTAAAGCCAGTGATCCTGCAGAGAAAGAAGCTGACAGCATAGCAAAAAAAGTGGTGGATGAGCAAAAGGAGAAAAAGAATGCTTCCATGAAAGAAGACAAAAAAGAAGCAAGCCGCGCCCCCGAGCCTGCAACTGAACCAAATTTTGAACCGAATAAGGAAGGGATTAAGAAGAAAGAGGAGAAAGAACCCATTAGTAAAAAACACGAGCCCAAAAAAGAAATACAAAAGAAAAACGGCGCGGAAGAAAAAGAAAAACCAAAAGCTGCCAAAAAAGATGAACCGGGTAGCGAAAAAAAAGGAGTGAATAAGAAAGATGATCAAAAGAAAGAAGTGCAAAAGAAAAATGGTGCTGAAGAAAAAGAAAAACCCAAAGTTGCAAAGAAAGATGAACCAGGTGGTGAGAAGAAAGAACCGGTAAGTAAAATGGATGATCAAAAGAAAGAGGTGCAAAAAAAGAATGGCGCCGAAGAAAAGGAGAAACCAAAAGTTTCAAAAAAAGATGAACTAGGTGGTGAGAAGAAAGAACCGGTGAGTAAAAAAGATGAAAACAATAAGGAGAAGAAACCGGTTGATAAGGAAAAAGATGCTGCGATAAAACCACGATCTATACAGCGAAAAGAGGCAGGTAATAAAAAAGAAAAGCCGCAGATACAACAGAAACCAGGAAATGTTAGCAGGCAAAATGAAGGCAACAACAAAGAAGCCGGCAAGCCTGAAGATGAAAATGCCGATGAAGAAAAACTCAAGGCTGTTGAGAATAAGATCAATGCAAAACGTGGTTCAGGAAGGAAATTGGATCCCCAGGTGAAAGCAGAAATGGAAAGTTCGTTCAGCGAAGATTTCACCGACGTTCATATCCATGACGATAAAGAAGCGGCAGAATTATGCGCCTCTCTAAATGCGCAGGCTTTTGCAATTGGGAAAGATATCTTCTTTAATAACGGGAAATATGATCCCGGTTCCGAAGCCGGAAAAGAATTGCTTGCGCATGAATTGACACACGTTGTGCAGCAGAAAGAACAAGTGCAACGAATGGTTGCGTATCGGAATTCTGCCCCGAATTCTCCGGCAGCTGTTGATGGTGAAATAACTGATAAGATCTCTATCAAATCGCCGGCAATATCCCTTCCTAAAACAAAAGATAAACACGCTGGTAAAAAATATAAAAAGCCGCTCAAAACGAAAAAAGGCTATGACCGGGCAAAAACTACTGAAGGAACGGACGCACAGGATAAGATATGGAAGGACAATGTTCATGATCAGGTAGTCAAACATGTAAAGGACCTGACAGATAAAGTAACAACTCCTCAAAATCCTAAAGCGCCCAATATATATTATTTTGAAACAGCCGATAAAAGTGTCAAGCTTTTTGGTACGCCGCAAACCATTGTCGAGAACAGCAAAGTGCCGCTATGGAACAGGAACGGGAAAGTCACGGCATATGACGTGGATCACATCCTGGAATTGCAATTAGAAGGAGGTGAAAATGTATTGAATAATCTTGAGCTACTGAATTTCTCGGCTAATCGCGGCTCAGGCTCGGCGATTTCAGGAGCAATCGATAAACTAGTGGGGCAATTTCTCAAGACAGATAAAGGAAAGGAAAAAGGAGAAATGAGTTTGGACAAAGCGATGAAGGATTATGTTGTCGAATTCAATGAAATGAATTTTGATAAGGTTACCGGAACCACTCCAAAAGCAGTCGATTACTGGACGGTGGAGCAAATCCTGGCGGGTAATCACCTGACCATGTTCAATGTGATGGGGCAGGACTCTTTAGAAAAAATAACCGGCGACAAAGCAGAACCTACTGCCTTTACGTCTCCCGCAGGAGGAGCCCAGATCACAAAATCAAGTGCCCGAATGCCCGGGTTCAACGCAACAGTTACCATCAACGATGGAGCAGAAAGTGCATCTGTTGATGCTGAAGTCGGGAAACTTTCAGGAAAGTTAAGTGTGAATGACAGGATCATGCGCCCCATGGACATGTCTATACCACTTTATAAAATGGAAGGATTAAGTAAGGCAGGATATATTGCCCGACGCGGAGACGGTAAGCAAAACCTGGAAGGTATTTTACGTCGCCTGAATTTTATAGGACTAAGCCCCGTTGATATTCATTCAGCAGATATATTACCAGGCAAAGGTCTCGTGGTGAGAGGCCAGATCAAACCCAGTGTGGAGATGATAAAAAACCTGTTTATTGATTTTACTATTGAGGGCGATAAAATAGAATTGAGCCGGACATTCAGCTCGGGTGAAATAAAATCAATTCCTCCCCCCCTGAAAATAAGTGATGCTTCCATCACTGTATTTGCAGGCACTGCGGGTATTGGTGTCAGCGGCAATATCGATTTCGAGATCAAGCACGTTGGCAAAGGATCTATTACAGGTTCGGGAAACAGTAATGGTGTTTTCAAGCTGGATGGGAATTTCAATTTTGATGAGAAACTTTTTGGTGGTGTGAAGGCGAATGTGAAGGCAAGTTATGAGCATGTGGAAGGAGCAGAAGACAAATGGGATTTACAGGGAAATATTAAAATACCTAAAGGCAAGATAAAAGGTATTAACAGCGCGGAGATCAATGTAAGCTATGCCGAAAAAATCTTTAAAGCCGATGGCTCCGCCAAGTTCGGTATCCCAGGATTGGAAGATGGCCGAATGAGTGTCACCTATGGCAATGAACAATTGATCATTGAAGGCGAAGCAAATTTCAAACATAAATTGATCAAAAGCGGTAATGTAAAAGCCAAAGTAGAAACAGCCGGTGAAGAAACGAAGCTATCATTATCAGGAAATGTAAAGCCCAATATTCCGGGCATAGAGAGCGATCTAAGTGTAAGCTATGATAACGGTGCTTTCACAATCATGGGAACAGTTGCTTATGCGAAAGGTCGTTTATCGGGATCGGTAACAGTTGGTGTTACCAACCGCAGTGTGGGTACAGATGGAAATCCCGCGGGCGCTCCGGGTGAATCACTCACTCCATTTGGTGGCGGATCGCTTACTCTTCGTATTACAGACTGGCTGCAGGGAACCGCAGGTGTCAAATTGTTGCCGGATGGAAGTCTCGAAGTGGTCGGAAAGATCGGTATCCCGGCGGCTGTCAACATTTTCGAGAAAAAAGAAATTAAAAAAGACATCTTCAAAGCGCCAACCATTGAGATCCCCATTTTTGCCATTCCCGTTGGAAGCCGAAGTATCGGGTTGGTGGCAACCATCGGTGGAGGATTGGAAGGTTACGCAAGCATTGGTCCCGGCCAACTGACGGATGCTTCAGTAGAGGTTACTTATAATCCTTCTCATGAAGAAAATACTAAAGTAACAGGCACGGCAAAATTTCGTGTGCCCGCCGAAGCCGGCTTGCGTTTGTATGTGCGTGCCGGAATTGGGTTAAGTATAGGTATTGCGAGAGTAGCCGGTGGAATTGAGATTGGTGGTGCTCTTGGAATTGAAGGAGCTGCAGAGGCGGGAGTCACGGTAAACTGGACACCGACAGAAGGGTTTAAACTGGATGCCGAGGCTTCCTTATCTGTTCAGCCAAAATTCAAGTTTGATGTCAATGCGTATATCGAAGCCGTGCTTGATTTATGGGTGACAGAATTTTCGAAAGAGTGGAAATGGAATTTGTATTCATTTGAATGGGGGCCCGCCTTCAAATTTGGTGTGAAGTTTCCCGTGCATTATGAAGAAGGGAAAGAGTTCAACATTTCTCTCGATGATGTGCAGTTTGAAAAACCGGAGATCAGCGTGAGTGATATCGCCAAAGGAATTGGCGAAAAATTACTGGGATAAAACAGGTAATCATCAATTAAAAATCATTTGTATGAAAGCATCTACAGCAATGAACAACCGGGGAGTTGAAAATTTTTTTATTGGCGAAATGGAAACTGCTGAAGAACATTTCCGGAAAGCGATCAGGAATGATCCACAAAATTCTTCCGCATACAACAACCTTGCTTTTATTCTTCAACAGAAAGGTGAATTGGATGAGGCAGAGAAACTGTTGAGAAAATCCATCAAGGCCAATCCCGAAGGTTCTTCGGCGAGATTAAACCTCGGAAACATTCTCATTCATAAAGGTGAAGGTGAAAAAGGTGCGAAGATGCTTGTGGAAGTAATTCGTAAAGATCCAAAAAATGTATTGGCCTGGGAAAGTCTTGCTACACTTGCAATGATGCAATATGATTACATCTCTGCAGAGGAATGCTGGCAAAAGACAACCCTGTTGAAGCCAGGTGTGAGTAAATATTGGGTTCAATCAGCGATTGTAAAAGTAGCATTAAAAAAATACGAGGAAGCCGTAGTTTGTTTGCACAGGGTACTCGATATAGAGCCTACAAATGCCTTTGGCTGGCAGCAGTTGGGTGTTGTAGAATTTTTGCGCAATAATTTCGGTACTGCAAAAACAGCCTTTCTGAATTCATTGGCACTTGATCCGGACAATACTAATACACGCTATCATTTAGCATTGATCCATCTTGCCAATAACCAGGTGACGGAA
>DASVNY010000638.1:0-5061 GCA_036383615.1 Chitinophagaceae bacterium | reverse complement strand
TGCCACACAAATTGGAGTGAGAGAATTTAAAATACCTCCCAGTGAGCCATCAATTTTTGTCATTGCTTCAGCAAAGAGAAAGGAGGGAAGCAAATTTCCAAAGACGGCGCTGAGAATGACCAACCCGATCTTTTGCCGTGGCAATTTTGAGAACTGGAAGATCGCGAAGGGAACAAATACAAGTCCTGCCGAGAATATACGCACCGCTGCGATCTGTACCGAGGAGAGTCCTGCCGTACTATACTTCATCAGTTTGAATGAGCTGCCCCATATTATGCAAAGGATGATAAAGATGAACCAGCTAATGAACTTTTTACTCATAAAAGCGGGGCAAAGGTCATAAAACGATAAGACACTTGTGAATTTTTTTTGTATTCAACAGTTAACTGTTAGATTGAACTGAAATAGTATATTGTGTTAGCATGAGTAAAATAGAATTGGCAAACATAGATACCCGGGCCCCCAAAGAGTTGGATAAAAAAGCGATCAAGGAAAAAACGGCGGCTATACTGGATGAGTTGGATGAATTGCAGAACTTATTGTATGCAGAGAGCAAGCATTCGGTGCTGGTAGTGATGCAGGGAATAGATGGCAGCGGGAAAGATGGAGTTATCCGCAATGTGCTGGGTAATATGAACCCGCAGGGAGTTACCGTAAAATCTTTTAAAGCGCCTACTGCTGAGGAACTTTCTCATGATTTTTTATGGAGGATACATCAGCATACTCCTGCCAAAGGCATGATACAGGTTTTCAACCGTAGTCATTATGAAGATATACTGGTGACAAGGGTGCATAAATGGTGTGATGATACAACGGCACGGAAAAGAATGAAAGCTATCAATGACTTTGAAGAATCATTACAGGAACACAATCGTACACATATCCTTAAATTTTACCTGCATATTTCACAGGAGGAGCAGCAGGGGAGATTAGAAGAGAGAATGAAGGACCCCACCAAAATGTGGAAGTACAATGAAAAGGATCTTGAAGAATCAAAGTTGTGGGATGTGTATATGCAGATGTATGAAGAATGTTTTGACAACTGTAATAATCCAGCATGGACGATCGTGGCGGCTGACCAGAACTGGTATAAAGAATATGTTATCGCATCGGCTTTGCGGGATCTGCTGAAAAGTCTTGATATGCAGTATCCCGGGCTGAGACCCTCTTAACTATTTATTTCACACTAAAACGAAAAACTATGGGAATGCTAAAAGAGTTCAAGGAATTTGCCATGAAAGGTAACATTGTGGACCTCGCAGTGGCTGTTATCATTGGCGGTGCTTTTGGAGCTATCATTTCATCTTTGGTGGATGATGTAATTACTCCCTTGTTATTAACTCCGGCTCTGAAAGCTGTCGGCGCCCAGGATATTAACCAATTGACCTGGGGCACGGTTAAGTACGGCAATTTTCTATCGGCAATCATCAAATTCATTGTCATTGCTTTTGTTTTGTTCTTATTATTAAAAGGCATGAACAAGATGATGAGAAAAAAAGAAGAAGCACCTGCGGCTCCGCCACCGACCCCCGAAGAGATCACGCTTTTACGTGAAATAAGAGATTCATTGAAGAAATAAGCGTGGAAAAACCGGGCCTGTCGCCAAGGCTTTTTCCCTTACTTTTGAGTCCCGTTCCGGGTATTGAAGCTGGTACGGGACTTTCATTTTTCAGTTAAATTGAAACCGGGTGAATAACACGTCGTACCAGATCAAATTACCGCAGTTCGAAGGACCCTTTGACCTCTTATTATTCTTTATTGAAAGAGATGAGTTGGATATTTATAATATCCCCATTACTAAAATCACCAATGATTTTTTGGAGTATATCCATCAGCAGGATTCATTGAACATTGAATTGTCAAGCGAATTCATTCTTTTTATCTCCACGTTGATGCGTATCAAAGCAAAAATGCTGTTGCCAAGAAAAGAGCTGGATGCACAGGGTAACGAGATCGATCCAAGAGAGGAACTGGTGAATAAGATTCTTGAGTACAAACGTTTCAAAGAAGCATCGGCACAGATGGCGGAAATGGAAGCTGAAAGAATGCTGATGATCAAAAGAGGAAACATTCAAAAAGAACTCTCGAATATTGGTGAAGAAGCAGGAGAGGGCACGGAGATACAAAATATCACGCTTTTCAAATTGATGAAGGCCTTTGAAAGGGCCATGCAGAAATACAGTGATCGTAACAACAAACCGGTGCATACGGTTGTTCATTATAATTACACGATGGAAAGCAGCCGCCAGGGCATGTTATCACTGGCACAGGAGCAGCGGACCGTTTCTTTTGAAAAAATATTTGATAAGGCAGAGAACAGGGTGCATGCCATTTTTATGTTCCTGTCATTGCTTGAACTGGTGCAGCAAAAGTTTTTGAAGATCATGATAGGTGATGGCAAGAATAATTTTATCATTGAATACAACGAGCCGGAGAACAGGCTGGCTGAATTGGATGAAGAAGCGGGTGGAGGTGATTAGGAGTTTGGAATTGGGGGTAGGGATTGGAATTAGGGATTAGGAATTGGGGGTTAGGAATTGGGGATTCGGAATTAGATAGGAGTTAAGGAGCTATAAGTACGATCAAAATTTTAAACAGCTAAAAATTCTATTATGAAAAGTTTTGCAACAGCTAATTGGAAAGGAACTGGAAAAGAAGGTGGCGGCACACTCTCGTCTAAATCAAAAGTGCTGGAAAATACAAAGTATGATTACCGCAGCCGTTTTGAAGATGGCGAATACACAAACCCGGAAGAGCTGGTAGCAGCGGCTCATGCAGGATGTTTTTCTATGAAACTTAGTTTTGTGCTCGGTGCAGCAGGTTTTACACCAGATAGCATCGATACAAAATGCACTGTTACGTTGGAAAGCGGTTCGATCACATCCAGCCATCTCGAAGTAAAAGCATCTGTTCCCGGTATTGATGCGGCAAAATTTGCTGAATGTGCAGCCGAAGCAAAAGCCAATTGCCCGATCAGTAAATTACTGAATACAAATATTACGATGGA
The DNA here is from genome assembly GCA_036383615.1 of Chitinophagaceae bacterium. Lineage (GTDB taxonomy): Bacteria > Bacteroidota > Bacteroidia > Chitinophagales > Chitinophagaceae > CADEDV01. The sequence continues at coordinate 2,054 of DASVNY010000638.1, read as the reverse complement.
AGCAAGTCTTGCATAAGGATGGCTCCTAAGTATAGATCAAACGGTAAGCTTACTTTGAGCTTGCCGTTTTTTTATTCTTGTCTGAGCCGATGCCTCGCAGCAGTATTTTCAACTCAAAAGAATATACCGGCCCGACTCGGCGACAAACAGAAGTAAAGATTCCATTTCGACGAGTCCCTCTTAGAATCTTTTAATTTGAATTGTGTGTACTGTAGGAGGAGACTCGTCGACGTAATAAATAGGTTAGCTTATAAAGAAAGGCAAGCGAAAATCCGCTTGCCTTTTTTGTTGATCAGCCCTGCTATTTCCGGTTATCATTCAAAATTGTAGTTTTAAGCCTGTAAATCTGAGCAGGACCATGATAAATTATGTCGAGCTGGTGGTCAACAACCCGCAATACTTTAAACAGTTTGCCTGTAAAGAACTTTTGTTCCTGAATTATGATTGCCCTGTAAAGGATAAAAAGGCTGCTGTGTGGGCGGAGCATAACTATATTTATTATGTGCTGACGGGTAAAAAAACATTACATACAACTGATAACTCTATTACTCTCACGCAGGGATCGATCGCGTTTATAAAAAAAGGGGCCTGTATAGTAGAGCAATTTTTCGATGAGCCGTTTTGTATCGTGGTTTTTATTATGCCTGATTCCTTCATACAATCGTTTTTGAAAGATTATGGATCGGGTAAACAACCGGCAATCGCTAAAACACCCCCGATCATTTCAGTGTATGATGATATAATGATCCGGAGCTTTTATCAATCGGTCATTCCTTATTTTGCCACCACCGAAAAAGTGGCTGAAGATATTATTGAATTAAAATTCAAAGAGCTTCTCCTTTATATTCTTCATAACCCGGCTAACGAGGAATTGCATAGTCATTTCTTAACTATCAAAGGGCAGGCACAAACACCTATCGAGGATATCATGGAAACAAACTTTGCTTATAACCTGGGCATTGAAGCCTATGCAAGAATGACGAATCGTAGTGTTTCATCTTTTAAACGGGATTTCCAGGCCATCTATAAAACTACTCCCGGGCGCTGGCTGATGGATAAGAAGCTGGAACACGCCAAAAAATTATTGATCCAAACGACGGATCCCATTGCCTCTGTGGCTTTTGACAGTGGTTTTGAAAATACTGCTCACTTTAGTCGTCTCTTCAAACAAAAAACAGGCGTTACTCCTATGGAGTTCCGTAAAAAGGCGGAAGAAAGATCCGTACTGACAGTTTGAACTTTTTTGCAAAAAAGCTGAACTCCACAGAATAACATATCGTCTTCCCGGCATGCAACTTTGTGCTACAATTTCAACGTATGAAAAAGTTGCTCGCTTTTATTTTTTTGATCAATCGTAAAGGATTTGATTGGCGCAATTCCCAAAAGGCCATTGCTGCAATAATTGTTGAGCGGCCGGTACATTTTCATTTACTCATCAAAAATTATACAATCTACTGGTGACAGGTTCACCAGTCCAGGAACTTTTTAACCATTAAAAAATACACTCATGACAAAAACATCTACCAGGATGAACAGGCATCGTATTGCCCTTTTATTCCTCGCTGCTGTAACAGGAATTACAGCAAGCTCTTGCAACAAAAATGAAATCGATATTCCTGTTAACAGTAACCAGGTATCCGGCTTTTCTTCCGAAGTACTGGATAAATGGATGACCCTCCAGCTCCGCCTGATGCGTAATGCAACCGGTATCCCTAACCAGGCTTTTTCAAGACCCTATGTATATGCAGCCATCACAGCACTTGAATCACTTGCGCCGGGCTTACCTGCTCATTCAGCGTGGTCGTCCAGGTGGAATGGGCTAACAGGATTACCTGTTGCTGATCATTCTGTTCATTATTATTACCCTGCTAACCTGAACGCTTCATTAGCGGGTATCAATAAAGCTTTTTTCCCGAATGCAAACAATGCTGATAAAGCTGCTATTGATTCTTTGGAAAATGCGTTGAAGCAGGAGTTCCTGTCAAAAACATCTTCTTCGGTTATTGATGCTTCTTCTCAATTTGGTAAAGCAGTAGCCACGGCCGTTTTTAATT
>DASVNY010000637.1:0-3759 GCA_036383615.1 Chitinophagaceae bacterium | reverse complement strand
GCACAATCTCTACCTGCATTCTGCACTGGTTCAAACAAGAAAAATAAAAAGAGATAAACAGGGTATCAAAAGAGCATTGAAATTAAATTTCATTGACAGCGCTGTTGCTTTAAATCTTGCGTTTTTAGTCAACGCGGCGATCCTTGTGTTAGCAGCTACCGTTTTCTTTAAAACAGGAAGAACCGATGTTGCCGAAATAAAAGACGCGCATCATTTGCTTGATCAGCTACTCGGTACCAAACTGGCTCCCATTCTATTTGCTGTTGCATTGATCGCATCGGGACAAAGTTCAACAGTAACAGGAACACTCGCCGGGCAGATCGTAATGGAAGGATATCTCCGTCTTCGCATCAATCCCTGGGTAAGAAGATTGCTTACAAGACTTGTTGCCATCATACCTGCGGTGATCGTCATCCTTATCAATGGAGAAAACAATGTTGACAGCCTTTTAATACTCAGCCAGGTGATCCTTAGTCTTCAATTAGGCTTCGCCATCATACCACTTATTCATTTTGTAAGTGATAAAAAAGCGATGGGTGAGTTTACCATTAAACCGCTTGTGCAGGTGATGGCCTGGTTGATAACAGCTGTGTTAGTCTATCTTAATATATCCATGGTGTTTGGCGAAGCGCAGGACTATTTTACCAGCTCCGATAATACTTTCTGGAAGGTAGTGATCGTGATCGCGGGAGTTTTCTTTTTATCACTATTGACGATAACCATTCTTTATCCATTATTAAAGAGAAGATCAAGGAAATTTTCTCCTGTGCAGGTTCACCCGGAAGCAGAAAATATCCAGGATATCTCCATACCTGTGTATAAAAAGATCGCTATTGCACTGGAGTTTAGTAATAATGATCAAAAATTATTATCGCATGCCATTGGACAGGGAAATGCTGACACAGCCTATTCGCTTATTCATATTGTAGAAAGCGTGCCGGCCCGGATCTATGAACACGATAGCGATGATCTTGAAACACAAAAAGACAAAGAGCATTTAAGTTTTTATGCATCTCAACTAAAAGAAAAAGGCTTTACTGTTGAATCTCATCTCGGTTTTGGACCCAGAGCCAAAGAAATAATTCGCATAGTGAAAGAAACGAATGCTGATATGTTGGTGATCGGCGCTCATGGTCACAGGGGATTAAAAGATCTGCTTTATGGGCAAACGATCGACGCCGTGCGTCATGAATTAAAGATTCCCGTATTGGTGGTAAATGTCTGATGAAGTACTAATCAGAACCTTGTTTCACATGATGACCCTTTAGCAGGTGCTTAAAACGGCTGAATGTTTCAGGTTTGATATGAAGATAAGAGGCCAGGTATTTCTGCGGCACCCGCTGCATGAGTTCAGGATTACGGGTCACAAAATTCAGGAACCTTTCCCTTGGGGTCATTTTTACCATTTGCATTTGCCAGCGATCTTTAATGATCATGGCATAGGTTACAACCAAACGACCAAGATGTTCCATTTTATGTGACTGCCGATAGACTTTTTCCAGGTCCTCGTAAGTGATTGAAACAAAAATGGTGGGCTCAATAGCTTCAATGCAGTACTCCGAAGCGGTGCGGCTATGAAATGATTCCTGGCTGAGAATGAGGTGCCCCTCGTAAGATATCTGTGTATTTATTTCCTGCTGACCTTTTTTGTAATATTTGCGAACAAGTCCTTTTACCACAAAGTTGAAATAGTTCTCTACATCTCCCACTTTGGTCACTACTTCCTTTTTGCCAAATTTGCGCACCTTAATAACTGGCAATAAATACTTATTGAATTCTTCTTCGGTAAGTTCAGTGAACTTTCCCAAATAGCTCATGAATGTCTTTACAGATTCCATGCTACTAATTGCCTTATAGGTTACAAAAAATGACATTGATTCCTGTCACGGGCAAAATTTAAACCAAAACCTTACTCAAAAGTGCTACGCCAGCAAAGATAAAGCGCATTTGATAAAATTGTAGTTTTGCCACCTTCTGATTTTAAAAACAATAAATAGTAACCCTTATGGCGCAAAAGATCAAAGTTGCAAATCCCGTGGTTGAGCTCGATGGAGATGAAATGACCCGTATTATCTGGAAATTCATAAAAGACAAATTAATTCTCCCCTATGTGGATGTTGATATTAAGTATTATGACCTTGGGATCGAATACCGTGACCAAACAAATGACCAGGTGACAGTTGACGCCGCCAATGCCATTAAGCAATATGGTGTGGGTATTAAATGCGCCACCATTACTCCCGATGAAGCAAGGGTAAAGGAGTTTAGCCTCAAGCAAATGTGGAAAAGCCCGAACGGAACGATCAGGAATATCCTTGACGGAACAGTTTTCCGTGAGCCGATCGTAATTAATAATATCCCAAGACTGGTAACCAACTGGACCGCCCCGATCATCGTGGGTCGTCATGCTTTTGGTGACCAATACCGGGCAACAGATACCGTGATAAAAGGAAAAGGTAAACTTACTATGACCTTTACACCCGAAGGCGGTGGCGAACCTCAAACTTTTGAAGTATTCAATTTCAAAGGTGATGGTGTGGCAATGACGATGTATAACACCGATGAAAGTATCATGGGCTTTGCAAGAAGCTGTTTCAATATGGCACTAAGCAAAAAATGGCCGCTTTATCTTTCTACTAAAAATACCATCCTGAAAAAATACGATGGTCGTTTCAAAGATATTTTTGAAGATATCTATCAAAACGAATTCAAGGCGCAGTTTGAAGCCGCAGGTATCGTGTATGAGCACAGGCTGATTGATGACATGGTTGCCAGTGCATTGAAATGGAACGGAAATTTTGTATGGGCCTGTAAGAATTATGATGGCGATGTGCAAAGTGATACCGTTGCACAGGGTTTTGGTTCATTGGGCCTGATGACCTCTGTATTGATCACTCCTGATGGAAAAACAATGGAGGCTGAAGCGGCCCACGGAACGGTAACAAGGCATTATCGGGATCATCAAAAAGGCAAGCCAACATCTACCAACCCTATCGCTTCCATCTTTGCATGGACAAGGGGATTGGCTTTCCGTGGCAAGCTTGACAATAACCAGGCATTGATCGAATTTTCCAATGCTTTGGAGGCTGTTTGTATCGAAACAGTGGAAGAAGGTCTGATGACAAAGGACCTTGCGGTTTGTATTCATGGAAATAAAGTAGAGCATGGTAAACATTACCTGCATACAGAAGAGTTCCTCGATGCGATCGATCAGCGTTTACAGAAGAAATTGGGCTGATACTAGCTAACTGATAACAACGGGGTTCTTACAGGACCCCGTTTCTTTTTTAGTCAACTATATATACCAGTTGGAATAAACATTAGTGGTATGGGTAAGAAATGTAATTTTAAAAGACAAAAGTTAAAAAGTAAAGAGAAATGAGATACCATCTGGAATATTTGGGTTTCCTGATATTCATTCCGCTTTTTTTCAAATACTACTACATAGTCAAGCTGGAAAAAATACACAGAACCTTTAACTTCTCTAGGTTCTGGGGCAGGATTTATATGGCAGCATTCCCAATCGTCAAGCAACCACGAAATGAAGATGAGAAATTTCTTATTAAAAAGGCCAATATTGCAACAGCTTGGTTCTGGGCTACATTTTTTATCATCATAGTGTTAATTCTATTTCTTAATCTATTATAAGCTCCTGTCGTAACGGATATATAGTTGCTCTTTTTATTGTTATCTTCAAAATTCATGCAACAGCAAATACCCATTCAAACTTTTCATCTATTCCCCGAATTGGACAAACAA
>DASVNY010000636.1:0-4092 GCA_036383615.1 Chitinophagaceae bacterium | reverse complement strand
TGATTATCCGAAATCGGGGATTGAGCAAATGTGTAGTAATGATCTCCATTGAAAAATGTAAAAAAGTATTAGAAAAGAACGGTAAAAAATACACAGCAGAAGAAATTCAAAGAATTCGGGAACTTTTGTACAAGCTGGCTACCATAGAGTACCAAGAGTATAAGGGAAAACCTGAAAAAAATAATCAACTTAAATCTGTTAAATAGACATGAAAAGGTGTATTTCCTATTCACGGGTTTCAACCGATGAACAGGCAGAGAAAGGGTATAGTTTGCCAGAGCAAGCAATGAGAATCAAAAACTTTTGTGAGAGGAGTGATATTGAAATCATAGAATCCTACAGCGAAGATCATTCCGCCAAAACGTTTAATAGACCAGAGTTCCAAAAAATTTTGAGAAAGATAGAGTCGAAAGAAATAAGAATTGATTTTATTGTTGTAACGAAATTAGATCGATTTTCGAGAGACGTTTTTGGAGCGTTTGAAATGTATAATATCTTGAGTAGGCATGGAATTTTTGTGTGGTCTATACCAGAGGGAGTTTTTGATTTATCCAATGTTCATACTTTTTTTCCGAACATTGTTCAAATGACAGCAGCACATTATGATAATTTGCTGCGAAGTGAAAATACAAAAAGAGGATTGAGGCAAGCTCAAAGGCTGGGATATTGGATAAGTACTGCGCCCAAAGGTTATTCATTCGATAAATCAGAAGGACGTGGCCTGTTGGTTAGGAATGAGGATGCAATATTGATAGAGGAGAGTTTTAGGCTTTTTTCAACAGGGATATATTCAATTGAAGAAGTGAGAAGAGAAATGAATAAGAAGGGCCTAAAATGCTCCAAGAATGGATTTAATTACATTTTACGTAATAATGTTTATGCAGGTCAAATAAAAATCCCGAAATGGAAGGACGAACCCGAAGAGATTATTACCGGGCGGCATGATCCGATAATAGACAAAGTAACTTTTGAAGCTGTTCAGGATATAATTAACGGACGGTACAAGAAGATCGTAAAAAAGATAAAAGGAGAAAAATATTATCTATTGGGCTATTTGTTTTGTCCAGTTTGCCTTACTAAACCAATGAGGGCAAGTTCTCCAAAGGGTAGGAGTAGAAACTATGAATACTATCATTGTGATACAAAAAACAAGTGCGGTTGCAAGAATTTCCCTGTCGAATTAGTCCATCACTCATTTATTGAAGAATTAAAGAGCTTTCAAATAAAGTCAGAAATGTTAGAGCTATACTATGAGGTCTTGGCTGATGTTTTTAAAATAGATGAAAAAGCTAAAGATCAAGAAGTGACACTCATTAGAAGGGAATTGAAGCAGTGTCAAGAGATGAGCGATCAAGCCGATGATAAATATATTTCTGGAAAGCTTGCAGATTGTGCATATAATCGGGCAAAAGAGAGATATGGAGAATCTATTTATAGTCTGAATGAGCGGTTAAACCTGTTATTATCTCATGACAGTAAAATAGAAAGCTATTTACAGTTCGGTTTGTGTCTATTGGCCGACTTATCTGGATACTTTGAAAGAGCGGGATTCTATACAAAAAGGCGAATCATTGGTTCAATTTTCCCGGAGAAATTGGTTTTTGACGGACAAAAAAATCGAACCGGTAAAATCAATCAGTTTGTGGAACTAACCACTTTAAAAATCAATGACTTAATAGAAAATAAAATTGGGCAAAACAATTTTGAAATTGCTTTGCCCAATCAGGCTCCCCCTGTTGGACTTGAACCAACGACCCTCTGATTAACAGTCAGATGCTCTAACCAACTGAGCTAAGGAGGAAGATGAATATCGAATTTCGAATGTAAAACAGTGAAATTTCGAAGTCCGATCCCAAATTTCGAAGACTGGCTCACAGCTCGTGGCTATTGGCCAAGGGCTTCTCATTTTGGGACGGCAAAAATAGGGTTTTTTGGTTTTGAAGCAACAAGCTTAACGAACAAAAATTCAGGGAGTTAAAAAATTAAGGGTCCAGGTTTTTACAACTCAATGGGACAGTTACGTTTTGGCACTAAGTAGTTCTGCCCAATCTCTGTAGCTAAATATCCACAAAGCTTGCCAGAGCGGGAAAGTTCTACGATTTTGAGTGCCAAATCCAATCCACCCATATGAAACCATCCTTCACCCACCAAAAGGACGGTATAATAATTATTATGCCGCCGGCCCCATCAAGTATATCACCTGCAAAAACCAGCCCCTATGAAAAAGTTTAAGTTTTCCTGCTGCCTGCAGCGAAGCGTGGCACTGGTGTTTATCGCGGCCCTGCTTAGTACCGTCCTTCTTGCCATCCTTATCAGCATCAACAACCGCAATGCCAACAGCACCGAGTTGCTCGTTAATAACACACATAGCATGAGCCGCCAGGCCGAACATATCCGTTCCGCCATTGCCGCTAATGGTCCTGCTTTTCAAAGCTGGTTGCTTTCGGGCGATGATGAAAGACTGGACAACCTGCATAACAACCAGCAGCAGATGACGCAACTCATTACCCAATTGAAGAGCCGTGCCACTGAACCTGAGCAACAACAAAAGTTGCAACGATTGCAGCAATTGGCCAATGAAAAGATCAGGCTTCAGCAAACAAAAACCGATGTAGCCGAAACAAGAGATCGCCGTCTCGGCATTTCAATGCAAAGCATACTGAACGATTTTTTACAACGACAGGACGAATTGCTGGATCAACGTACCGAAGCGAGTAGTTATGCACGCAATAAATCCAATACAAGCATCATCGCCGGCGCTTTGTTGTTGTTTTTATTTATCACTGGTTCATTGATCAGGTTGAATAAAGATATCCGCCTTCGTAAGCTGGCACAGGAAGAAATCAAATCAAGTGAAGCCAAGTATCGCAGATTGATCGAAGATGCCGGTGTTACACTGTTTACCTGCGATACCAGCGGCACATTCACCTATGTGAATGAAAGATGTTTGCCGCTCACAGGTTTCCACCCCAAAGAATTAATGGGACAAAATTTCAGTATGCTCTTACTGCCATCATGGATTGCACAGCTCACAGCAGTGTATGTGCAACAGGCAAGAGATAAATCACCGGAACTGACAATTGAATTTCCCATTCTTACCAAAGATGCTTCCATTAAATGGGTGGAGCAACATTCGGTGATCATTTATAATGAGTATCATGAACCCAACGGTTATCACTGCGTGGTGAAAGATATTACCCAACGAAAAAAACTGGAAGACCCTACCCAGACACAATTGAATGGATATGACAGGGAGATGAGATTGAAAGCGTGTTAGAGAATGTCGGATGTAGGATGGCTGATTTAGGATAAGTTGCCCCAAATCCTACATCCTAAATCAGACATCATACATTTCTATAACCATCCGAAAAGACCTTTCTTTTCTTCCAGGCCCACATACACGCCGTCTTCTCTTTGTTCAACCGGCCAGTTGGTTAAAAAATAACCTTCGCCGCTTACATTGCGGCCATTCTTCATATCGTATTTGTAACGATGGAGCGGACAAACCACGTTGCCCAATGCATCAATATAACCATCGGCGAGTATGCCACCGGCATGCGGACATTTATAAGCAAAAGCAAATGCATCATCATGATGTCGCCCGATACAGATCTTTTTTCCTTTTACTTCGATCACAGCAATATTATTGTCTGCAAAATCCAGCTCATTGATATGGTCAGCTATTTTATGAAAGATGAATTGCTTCAAAGGAATTTGGAATTGGTAATTAGTAATTAGGACAAAGATCAATCATCGTCCTTTATTCCCCTATCCTCTTTATGATTTCTTTTTAAAAATGCGACTCTTACAGGCGAAGGGGCTGAATAGCCTTTTATTCCCCGCCAAAGGATCTCATTGAATACAAGGTCAGGGACAGCATCTTCTTTGCTCCAGTCAAATTTTTCCGACAACGCAGCCATTGCTGTGTTGGAAGGATTGCGATCGTTAAGATTTACATTGGCCGGCAAGTGATCAAAGGTAGTAAGATCAGGATTGCTGGTAAAGCTTCGCCACATCGGGGTTGCGGCCGCATCATACTGCGTCATCGGGGGCATGCCCAGTATCAATTCGATCGTACGCAACATGCTTGAT
>DASVNY010000635.1:0-4146 GCA_036383615.1 Chitinophagaceae bacterium | reverse complement strand
CCAATGATCGCTAAACCACCCGCTTCTTTTACACCGGGTCCGAGTTTGATATCCGTGCCACGACCGGCCATGTTAGTGGCGATCGTAACAGCACCAGCCAAACCTGCTTCGGCAACAACCTGTGCTTCCTTAGCATGTTGTTTTGCGTTCAATACATTGTGTGGTATTTTTTTCTGTTGCAACATTCTTCCCAGCAGCTCACTGATCTCAACAGATGTTGTACCTACCAGCACGGGTCTTCCTGCATTGCGCAGTACTTCAATATCATCAATAACCGCCTTGTATTTTTCTCTTTTTGTTTTATAAACAAGATCCTGCTTATCCTGGCGAACCATTGACACGTTGGTAGGTATGGTTACCACATCCAGTTTATAAATGCTCCATAATTCAGAAGCTTCCGTTTCGGCAGTACCTGTCATACCTGCGAGCTTATGGTACATACGGAAATAGTTCTGCAACGTGATCGTCGCATAAGTTTGTGTAGCCGCCTCGATCTTTACATTTTCTTTTGCTTCGATCGCCTGGTGCAAACCATCAGAGTATCTTCTTCCATCAAGGATACGACCTGTTTGCTCGTCCACGATCTTGATAGCGCCATCCATTACCACATACTCAACATCCTTATCAAATAAAGTGTAGGCCTTTAATAATTGCTGAACCGTATGTATGCGATCTGCTTTTTGGGCATAATCACCGAGGATGGTTTCTTTCTGGTGCAATTTTTCTTCGGAAGCAATTTCTTTTTTCTCGATCTCCGCCAGTTTCACACCAATATCGGGCAACACAAAGAACTCAGGATCTTCACCGGTTCGGGTGATCATGTTGAGTCCTTTTTCAGTCAGGTCAACCGAGTTATTCTTCTCGTCAATATGAAAAAGCAAACCTTCGTCAACAATATGCATGTTGCGTTGCTGATCCTGCAGGTAATAGTTCTCTGCTTTCTGCATTTTCACTTTAATACCGGGCTCGCTCAGGAATTTGATCAACGGACCATATTTAGGCAGACCACGATAAGCTCTGAATAATTGAAGACCGCCGGTTTTGGCATCGTCTTCTCCTTTTTCAAATAATTTTTTTGCTTCATTCAGGCAGGTACGAACAATGCGTTCCTGCTCCTGGTATAATTGCTGAACCCTTGGTTTGTGAACATGAAACTGCTGGTCATCACCTTTTGGAACAGGACCAGAAATGATCAATGGCGTTCTCGCATCATCGATCAGCACAGAGTCCACCTCATCCACCATGGCAAAATGGTGTTTACGTTGCACCATTTCTTCTGGTGAATGCACCATGTTATCTCTTAAATAGTCGAAACCAAATTCGTTATTGGTGCCATAGGTGATATCGGCGAGATAAGCTTTTCTTCTTTCTTCACTGTTAGGTTGGTGTTTATCAATACAATCAGTTGTGATGCCGAGCCATTCGAAAATGGTTCCGTTCCATTCCTGGTCACGACGCGCCAGGTAATCATTCACGGTAACGATATGCACGCCTTCACCAGCCAACGCGTTTAAGTAAGCCGGTAATGTTGATACCAGTGTTTTACCCTCACCGGTAGCCATTTCCGCGATCTTTCCTGAATGGAGAACAGAGCCACCGATCAACTGCACATCATAGTGAACCATGTTCCAGGTTACTGTGTTCCCGGCTGCCATCCATGAATTGCTAAAAACAGAATTGTCGCCGTCAATTTTAATATGCGGCTTTTTTACGCTCAGGTCACGGTCGAGCTGCGTAGCGGTGGCCACGATCTCGGTATTTTCTTTGAAACGGCGGGCCGTTTCTTTTACTGTTGCAAAAGCTTCGGGTAATATTTCTTCTAATACTTCTTCGATCTTTTTATCACGGTCCTTTTTCAGTTTGTCAACTTCCTGGTAAATGGCATCCTTGCCCATCAGGTCATTAAAAGGAAGTTCTTCGGCCGCTTTATTTTTTTCAGCGATTTCGGCATCAATTTCTTTCAGGTGTTCTTTGATACGCTGGCGAAATTCCTGTGTTTTATTACGAAGCTGGTCATTGCTCAGCGAAGAATAGGAAGAGAAGTGCTGGTTGATCTTTTCAACGGCGGGTAAGATCTTTTTTACATCTTTTTCCGACTTGCTGCCGCCGAAGATCTTTTGAATAAAACCTAACATAATTACGTGGTATTGGGTATTTCCGCTTAGCGGAGGTTTAAAGACTTTTAAATGGTCAAAAAAAATGCTACAAATCTTTGTAAGCCAATTTGACAGAAACCCCTTTAAGGGGAGGGCAAAGATAGGATTTCGCGGGCAGTGGACATCGGGGGAATAGTGAGGTACGGGGCAGAGAAATAATAATTCAGGGTCTGTGTTTATCCGTTTGATCTGTGCCATCGTCAAACGTCAAAGACTTTGGCCGATGCCGTCAGCGTGCCTTAAATTTTGGCTTTTATTAACTTACCTTTCAGCCGGCTGTGTAATCAATATTAAAATTTCTATGAACCGTTCATTTTGGCTTTTACTGGTTGTTTCGGCTTTGTTTGTTTCATGCAACAGCAACGAGATCGGCAATAGTAAGGATGTGAACCCCGAAACGATCTGGTTTGATTATAAGGTGTGGGGTGAGGAAGGAGATGAGGATATAACAGTGATGTTGCAATTCCGCTATGCAGGGCCCAATGGCACAACCTTGTTATTGGAGGACCCCAGTAAAGTAGAACTGGATGGAGAGTTCATTAAGGCAGATAGTTCAAAAATGACCGGCGCTTTTTATGAAATGCTGAAACCTGTTTCGGCTTTTCACGGAAAGCACAGCATTGTTTTCACAGATATCAATAAGAAACAATACAAGGAAGAATTCCGGTTCAGCCCTGTTTCATTGCTTACAGAAGTGCCGGCTGAAATACCGCGGGGCGACCTGGTTTTTGAGTTGGAGGGGCTTGAGCCGGTGGATTATGTAAGGGTTTTATTGACTGACACTTCTTATACCAGTGATGGTATTAACCGTGTTGATACTGTCAAAAATGGAAAACTGGTCATTCCCAAAGCAGACCTGAAAGGCCTGGTCAACGGACCGATCCATCTTGAATTAATAAAAGAAGATGAGCGAAGGGTGAAAAACGGCACCCCCGAAGGTGGTGTTCTTTCCATTTCATATGCGTTGAGAAGGGAGTTTTTATTGAAAGATTAGAGGATGTCTCAAAACAGATAAAAAGATTTCTCGCAACGGCGCAACGACGCGATGATTGATTTTCAGTATTCGTTTACTTTGCGCGGCTTCGCGGCGTTGCGTGAAATATTGGCTTTTGAGGCAATCCGGACTGATCTATAAATCGTTAGACCCGCAAAATTCCTTAGTCACCAATTTTCAACAACCAGATGGAATTTTAGCCATAACCCTGTACTTTTGCGGCCTGAAAAAAGGTTTCAGAAGTTTCACTGGTTAAAAGGCTCCGGGCCTGTTCCAACCTTTAAACTCCTCAAACCTTTTAAACCTTTCAAACCTACAAAATGGCTGGACAATTAAAAGAAGTTCGCAACCGGATCAAATCAGTACAAAGCACCCAGCAGATCACCAAGGCGATGAAAATGGTAAGCGCAGCTAAATTGCGCCGTGCGCAGGATGCTATCATTCAAATGCGTCCTTATGCGCAGAAGTTGCAGGAAATGCTGAGCAATATTGTTAGCAACAGCGAAGGTGAAGTGGGTATGTCACTCGCGGCTGAAAGACCGGTTGAAAAAGTGTTGCTGATCGTTATTACAAGTGACAGGGGTTTATGCGGAGCTTTTAATGCCAACGTGATCAAATTGACCAAAGCAACAATCGCTGAAAAATATACCGAGCAAAACAGGAAGGGCAATGTGACCATCTGGAGCATCGGTAAGAAAGGATATGAGCATTTTGCCAAAAACCGTTTTAAGGCCGATGCTACTTATAAAGATATTTTTCTCAACCTCACTTTTGAAAATGTGCAACATGCGGCACAGGCTGCGATGAAAGCTTTTGAAGAAAAACAGTTTGATGTAGTGGAGATCGTTTACAGCCAGTTCAAAAATGCCGCTACACAGCGTTTTGAAGTGGAGCGTTTCCTGCCTATCCCTAAAGTGGAGAAAAAAGCCGGCGCTACAAAGGCTGACTTTATTTATGACCCTTCCAAAGGAGAGTTAGTTGCTGAGTTGATGCCCA
>DASVNY010000634.1:0-11915 GCA_036383615.1 Chitinophagaceae bacterium | reverse complement strand
CAATGCGGCGGTATTTACCAAACATGGTAATAACACCAATATAGCCCTGGTTAATGGTGAAGAATGAACCAAAAAAGATGATGAGGACAATAATGATCCACCAGTAGTGCGAAAGCCATTCTGTGAATTGCATAGTCAGAGGGGTTTAGTTTGCAATGTTACGATTGTTTCAAGTATAACGGTACCCGTATTTACACGGATTTAGCTTTTCTCTTCCCATATCTTCACCAGGTGCACCATTGTTTCCACCGCTTTATTCATATCCTGCACACTGATATGCTCAAGTTTGGAGTGAATCGCCTGCTCACCTGCGAAAAGATTGGGGCAGGGCAAACCCATAAATGATAAACGGCTGCCATCGGTGCCGCCACGGATGCTTTCCATCTTTAATTCGATCCCTGCTCGTTCAATCGCTTCCTTAGCATATTCCACTACCTGCGGGTGCACATCCAGCACTTCTTTCATATTGCGGTATTGCTCCGTTACATGAAATTCAAAGGATGCTTTTGGATAGGTCCTTAATCTTTCTTCGATCTGTGTTCGCAAATAATCTTCTTTCTTCTGCAATCCTGCCGTTTCAAAATCACGGATGATAAAATCTATGCTGCATTTTTCCGCAATGCCTTCCACTCTCACAGGATGGATAAATCCTCTCTTGCCATCTGTTGATTCGGGAGAGAGACGATCCTTTGGCAATGCGGCCAATATCTCACCAGCGATCTTCATAGCATTTATCATCTTCCCCTTGGCGTAACCAGGATGTGCGATCACCCCATGAATGATCACCTGCACACCGTCGGCACTAAAGGTTTCATCTTCCAATGAACCCACTTCACCACCATCAAGTGTATAGCCATATTCAGCGTTTAGTTTTTCCAGGTCAACTTTTGCGGTTCCCTTCCCTACTTCTTCATCAGGTGTAAATAAAAGTTTTATCTCACCATGCTTAATCTTCTTATTTGTCATTAAGAAATTAGCGAGGTCCATTATCTCCGCCACGCCTGCTTTATCATCCGCACCAAGCAAAGTTGTTCCTGAAGCAGTGATGATATCATTGCCAAGTTGTTTTTGCAGGTAAGGATATTCACTCATCCGCAACACCTGTGTTTTATCATCAGGCAAAACAATATCCTGTCCCTGGTAGTTTGTATGAAGCAATGGCTTCACTCCTGTGCCACTGCAATCAGGCGCAGTGTCAACATGCGCACAGAAACATATCACCGGAACTTTTTTATCAGTAGTGGATGGGATCGTTGCATACACATAGGCCCACTCATCCATGTGTGCATCGGCGATGCCTATTTGTTTTAATTCATCAACGAGTATGCGGCTAAGATCCTTTTGCTTTTCAGTAGTGGGATGAGAAGAAGATTGAGGATCACTTTGCGTATCCACCTGCACATATCGCATAAATCGCTCTGCTGCTGTAAACCTGTAATTTTCAAACATACTATCCTTTTTGGGGCATCGAATATACGATATTAACAGGGGTTAGCAGAAACCGCTTGACAAAAATCATGAATATGACTACCTTTTATTCCTAAACCAAAACATACCGAAATGAAAAAATGGTTAATCGGCTCTTTAGTTGGCGCCATCCTCGTTTTTTTATGGCAGTTCCTTTCCTGGTCGCTGCTTGGCATTCATAATGATGCCATGAAGTATTCGGCTTCGCAGGACAGTATCATCAGCTATCTTTCTGCAACCTTAAAAGAAGACGGGTCATACAGGTTGCCCAGCGCCCCGCCGGGTACATCTGAAAGTGACAAACAGGAAGTAATGCAAGCCAGTATCGGCAAACCCTGGGCAGCAGTCATTTACCACAAAGAGCTCAAGGTGGATATGACGATGAATATGATCAGGGGATTTCTTGTTGATCTTGTCCTTGTTATTTTATTGATCTATGTGCTAACGAGGGCCGGAACTCCGCTGGCAGTAAAAGTATTTGCCGGTTCGATCGCCGTTGGGCTATTCACCCTGCTATGGGGACCCTATACGGCGCATATCTGGTTCCAGATACCAATGGAAATTGTAAAAGGCGATTTGATAGATGCTATTGCAGCCTGGGGACTTTGCGGAATCTGGCTCGGCTGGTGGCTCAATAGGAAATGATAAATATCAAACAGAGAAACAGATGAATGTAAAAGTGGGAGGCCGTTTATACTTTATCATTTGACTATGCGCCCGTTGGAATTTACCCGTTCCCACTTCACTTCATTATTCATCTGTTCCTCTGTTCATCTGTTCTTCTGTTCTTACGGCATAATGATCAAAGGGCTGCTGCCCACGATTTCTACTAATTCGATATCAAATACAAGATCTTGTCCGGCCAGGGGATGATTGGCATCAAGGATCACAACATCTTCTTTTATTTCTGTAACCACTACCGGGAACTGCTGACCAGCTCCGTTATTCATCATCAGTTGCATGCCGAGCTCCAGTTCCATATCTGGCGGAAATTTGTCTTTAGGGAACTCCACCAGCATTTCAGGGTTGCGGGGACCATAAGCTTCATCAAAAGGAATATTCAATGTTTTTTTATCTCCTACATTCATGCCTGTCACTCCATCATCAAAACCTTTTATCACCATTCCGCCGCCTACTTCAAATTCAAGCGGCGCTCTTCCTTCAGAAGAATCAAAAGTTTCACCATTGGTGAGTTTGCCATGATAATGCACTTTTACCTTATCACCCGCTTTTACCTGTGCCATTTTTATACTTTTAAATGATTAAAGATTGAAACGGGCGCAAGGTAGGCTAATTTGCCCAATGCAATCGTTTAAATATCCCTGCCTTCTGTATGAATATTTTGCTATTTTGAGCCGTATAAAAGTAATTCCCGCATGAAACTTGTAACAACAATTGCCTGCCTTTTTTTCTTCACTGTTTGCTTTGCTCAACCCGACCAAGGAAAGAAAATAATTCCCGCCGCCGAACGTATTGCTGTTTACCTCCCACTGATCAAAGGAAAAAAGCTGGGCATTTTTGCCAATCAAACATCAATGGTTGGCAACACTCATCTCGTCGATACATTAAGAAAACTCGGGGCCAATATCAAGGTCATCTTCGGGCCTGAACATGGCTTTCGCGGCACAGCAGATGCCGGTGAAAAAGTAGGGAACTATATTGACGAGAAAACAGGCATTCCCGTCATATCACTTTATGGGACCAAAAGAAAACCTTCAGCAGAAGATCTGAAAGATGTTGACCTTCTCCTTTTTGATATCCAGGATGTAGGCGTTCGCTTTTATACGTTTATTTCTTCGCTGGAAGAATTTATGGAAGCGGCTATTGAGCACAGAAAACCTTTGATAGTATTAGACAGGCCAAATCCTAACGGGCATTATGTTGATGGCCCTGTATTAGATATGAAATACAAATCTTTTGTGGGAATGCAACCGGTGCCTGTTGTGTATGGCATGACAATAGGTGAATATGCGAACATGCTCGCTGAAACAACTCCATTTGTTATTAAGCCTATTGCAGACCAATATATTTCAATTGACGGCAAACCCGGCAAATCAATAAATAGTAACAGCCCCGATAACGTCTATAATTACTCATTAAAATTAACAATTATCCTTTGTGACAACTATGATCACAAAAGCAAATACGTTTTGCCTGTAAAACCCTCTCCCAATCTTCCCAATATCCAATCCATTTATCTCTATCCTTCCACTTGTTTCTTTGAAGGAACCGTGCTGAGCGAAGGAAGAGGAACCAATAAACAGTTCCAGGTATTTGGTCATCCTTCTTTACCTAAGAATTTATATTCATTCACTCCCAATCCTAATGAAGGAGCTAAAAAGTCAAAGCTGTATGGAAAGCTTTGTTATGGCTGGGATCTTAGCGGCACACCTGGAGAAGTTCTCAAAAAAGTTGATAATAAACTGCAATTAAAATGGGTGACAGAGGCCTATCGTCTTTTCCCGGAAAAGGATAGTTTTTTTATTATTCCCAAATCAGGCAAAATGGAAGAATCCTTTTTCACCAAGCTATCCGGCAATAATGATCTCTGGCAACAAATAAAAGCGGGTAACACAGAGGAAGAGATTCGTAAAAGTTGGGAACCTAAGCTGAGCCAGTTTAAAATGATCCGTAAGAAATATTTACTTTACAAAGATTTCGAATGATCATATGATCTGAAGTTGCGTAGCGGTGCGGATCAGCAGTGCTGTATTCTTTACATCAAATTTTGCAAGCAGGTTCTTACGATGTGTATCAACCGTAGTAACGCTGATAAACAATTTTTGTGCGATCACATTATTGGTCATTCCTTCGGCTATCAGTTCAAGCACTTCCTTTTCACGACGGGTAAGGATGATATTTTCTGAATGGGTATGCTTCATTGCTTGCGACACTTCATCACTCAGGTATATTTTTCCTTTGATAACAGTGTTTATAGCCTCCAGCAACTCTTCCCGGCTAGCATTTTTTAATACATAACCAGACGCTCCGTTCTCCATCATCTTTTGTATAAAACTCTGTTGATTAAAAGTGCTGAGGCCAATGATAAACACAGAAGGATATTTTTCTTTTACTTCTTTACACAAATCAATGCCGCTCTTACCAGGCAGGTTGATATCCATCAATACTATATCAGGCTGTTGTTGCTTTAAAAAAGCCAGGCAGGAGTCTGCGTTCATGGCATGGCCCATCCATTCAACATCCTGCTCCTGCTGCAGCAATGAACGAATGCCCTCTATCACCATGTAGTGATCATCTGTTATAAATAGTTTGACCGGCATTTATGTATTGAATTCAATATGCACAGAAGTTCCTTTTCCCGGTTGTGAATTTACATCGAGTTTGCCTTTTAAAAACTCCACCCTGTTGCGGATATTGCTCCATCCAATGCCCGCTACCTGGTTTAAGATCGCAGTATCAAAACCTTTTCCATCATCTTCAATCGTTACCGATATCATACCATCTGTTTTGGCAACCTGCACAATAGCATTTTTAGCAGCCGCATGCTTCATTGTATTATTCAGCAGTTCCTGCACTATGCGATAAACCGTTATGCCAGAAATTTGATCAATAACCGCATCGGTTATCCCGATTGACTGGTAAGCCACTTTTAACACCCCGGTTTGATTAATATCATTGCAAAAATCTTTCAGTGCTGTATCCAATCCAAACTTCACCAATGCCTCGGGCATCATATTGTGAGCCACACGACGCATTTCCTTGATAGAACTGTCCAGCATATCCATGCTGCGTTCAAATGCCTGTGCATTGTCAGGCGTCATGATCAGATTTCCTTTCATAGTATTCAATGAATATTTAATGCCCGACAACATTCCTCCTAATCCATCATGAAGGTCCTTTGCCAGACGGGTTCGCTCCTGCTCCTCTCCTTTTAATACGGCTTCGGTTGCTGTTAATTGTTTTTCTCTTTCCAATTCACTGATACGTTGCTGCTGGATCTTTTGTTTTTGTTTGTAGTTACGATAACCCAATAATGAAATGATCAACAAAATAAGGGCGCCGGCAATAACACTGTAATTGATGATGTTCTTACGTTGCAAAGCCCCTTGCTGTAATTTGATCTGGGCATCTTTTTTTTCAGTTTCAAACCGCACCCGCATACTTGTTTCACGCTGTTTGATAGACTCACTAAAGATCGCCGCTTCTTCCTTTGCCTTAAGCGATTCATAGAAAAAGCCCTCTCTGAACTGCCCCTTTGCAAATGCGATTTTTGATAACAGGCTCAACGCAGCTACCTTACCCTCTCCCAGGTTATTTTTCGCCGCCATATTCCTTACTTCATTTGCAAGGCTTTCTGCCTTTTCAAACTCTTTTTTATATAGATAAAAAGCCGACTGGATGGCCTTCGCATTCATTACTATGCCTTCGTCACCCAACTCTTCCCCGATTGCTATACTTCGTTCAGCAAAGCCTGAAATTTTTTCATGATCGCCCTCTCTTAGTAAAACATCAGAAAGATTATTCAACAACATTCCTTCCAGCGCCTGGTATTTATTTCCTGTGGCGATCTCCAAACCTTCCCGGTAAACTTTTTTTGCTTCTTCTTCACGGTTTACTTCTACATAGCTCAACCCCAAATTATTAAGGGCAACAACAAGCTGCTTTTTGTTTTCCAGGTTTCGGGCCGCCGCCACCGATCTTTCTCCATACTCAATTGCCTTATCATATTGTGTGAGTGTCATATACAACGACTGCAGGCCATCATACAAATTACTTTCAATATTTTCATACCCTTTGTTTTGTAGCAGGTGTGCGCCTTCAAGTGTATAGAGCAAAGCACTGTCAATTTCATAAAGAAACCTGTACCCGGTACCTATATTGAAATAAGCAGCGCCGATATTAAATGTATCTTTTTGCTGACGGGCTATCTCAAGTACCAGTTTATTGTAATAAATAAGTGAATCAAACCTGGACTGGTATGAACAGATATACGAAAAATGACGATAGCTTTTCATCAGGCCCGCCGGATAACTGAGTTTTTTACTCAATTCAACCGCATTGCCTACATATTGCTTGGCAGTTTCAGGTTCCGAGTCTTCATAGCCATCTGCAATTTTCAGCAACAATAAAACCTTAGAAGTATCTTCTTTCGCATTGGGAAGCTGAAGCAACAAACTATCTCTTGCTCCAATTTGAGCCCAAATTGAAGTAGTTTGAAAAAAAAGCATTGTGATAATGCATATCTTATTCATATAGTAAAATAGTCTTTTACCCGCATCTTACAAATAAACTACCGGGCAATGACAAAGCATCTCCCCTTTTTCTATGATTTTTCTTAGCTGGTTAAATATCCTGTTTTTCAGGGAGATAATTTCTTGAAATGGAATTTACGTTTACATCACTAAACCGCTTTATCATGAAAAAGATCATGCTCTCGTTTTGTGTAACGGCGCTATCTATTAACTGTTTCGGCCAATCAACCTCTGGCGGACAGTTAAAAATTACAATCGAGTCGTTTAAATGCCTTATCAAATCATGGGATGGCGTAGTGGAATTTGACGGGCATGGTAATGAAGCATCTGCTACGTACAGTTACAGGATCTATAATCCTTCCAATCCGTCTGCAGCAAGAAGTGGAATGAATGGAACTTCAATATTTGGTTCCAATATAAATGGGATGACCAGGGCAGGTACGCAAACACCCGACCTGGGTGGCATCCAGGCAGGTGATGTTGTGCCCGTTGGAATGCTTGTAATGAGCGAACACATCAATGCTGATGACTACATCATTATCGCACCCACTATATGGGAATGGGATGGGCCCAGAACTTCAACCTTCAGCAGTTTTAATGCGCAACTGGAAAATGATCTTAACTGGGCGATGAATCAGCCGTTCCCTTATGCAAGCACAACCATCAATCTTCAAGATCCTTATGGCAGCAGGGTCACAAAAATTTTTGATAAATACAGTTATGGCCAGGCAACAAAATACCATAACATCTTTCAGAGCTTTATGTGCCCCGGCGTTGGCCAGGGTAACAAACCTGTTGACCTCAGGAGCGGAACGTTTAATAACCAATGCATGGTCATCTATCCACCCACCCTGCTCCTGTTAGATACAAGAGTGCTAATGGCTGTTTATAACCACAACAAAAATGTAAGCGAAATCAACCACCCCGAAAGGCCAGGCAGGATCTCAAACCTTGTTGAAATCAAGTTCACTGAAAACACCTATGCTGTGCAAGCGAATAATGGCGCCTATTCGATGCTTTTAAAAATAGAGTTTACGCCTGATGTGGTCATAGCACCATCTAAAACAGTATTTACCCGGCCGAAAGTAGAAACGTTAAGGCAGGATCCACAACAAGTATCTGCCAAAGTCGCCAGCTCTGCATCCGCCATAATTGGCAAATGGAGCGGAACGCAAACGAATGACGATGGCTTGTACCCAAACCCAATATCATTTGAACTCACAGGTAACGGAGAGTTTATAATGGCTGATTCCAGGAGCGGCCTGGTAAGTGCCAGGGGAGTTTACAATTATGCCGATTATACTATTACAGGTTCATACAAGATGCTAAGTTCCGGCGAAACGATAGCCTTTGCAGGCACCTACGATCCCTTTAAAAAACAAATCACCTGTTCGTTAGGAATGGGAAATCCGCCTAAAGGACAAGGCAGATGGAACGTAATAAAACAATCCCTTTAAAAATGAGAACCATGAAAAAAATATTCCTGTTCCCTGTAATGCTGTTGTTAGCAGCAACTGTTTTTAGCCAGACCAAACCAAAACCAAAAGAAAAGCCGCCTACCCAAAAGGAAATGACAGAGATGATGAAAGAAATGCAGGCTGCCATGGACGGCATGAGTGAAGAAGACAAAAAAATAATGGATAGCATGGGAATTAAAATGCCCTCTATGAAGGACCTGCCGAAATTTTCCGATAAGCAAATAACCGAAGCATTGGAAAATGAAAGCCGGATCATTCCGAAAAAAGATGTCGCCCGTATTGCGGCTATACCAAAAGCAGTGAGCGATGCAAAACTGGGAGCCTATATTGTCGCGATACAAAATAAATTAGCATTGGTCTTTAAACCTGTAGTGATATCAGCAGGGAATAAAGTGTATGAATATATAAAATCGAATAGCAAGACTTCGGGTGAAGCCGCCAATATGGCGATGGCACTTTGGTTAAAAGCTAAGCCTGAATTGGCACTGTATGTTTTGGGAAAGATATGTGCAATGGATGCCGGCAACACTGATAACCTCAGTAACTATGCCGCGATGCTTTCCATGCAGGGAGCACAGCACCTGGCCATCCCTATTCTCAATAACCTTAATGCCAGGTATCCAAAAAACAGTACGTTGCTCAACAATCTCGGGCAGGCCTGGTTTGGACTCGGAGAAATTGGTAAGGCTGAAAAATACCTCGACAGCGCCATTCGTATTTATGCTTATCATCCACAGGCTAACATGACCAAATCATTGATTGAAGAAAGTAAAGGTAACAAGCAGCAAGCTGTTGAAGCCGTAAAACGAAGTATTGCCAAAGCCTTTAGCTCCGAAAAGGAAACACGCCTGAATAAGTTGGGGTATAAACTCAAAACGGGTGATGTTGGCTGGAACAGGCGCATGCCACAGGATCCTCTTGGACTGGAAAAATTCAAATGGCCCGAATATCCAATGAATCTCGAGGAAAGCGAAAAGCTGGAAGCTGAATGGGATGCTTTTAAGCAAACATGCCAGGCCGAGATCAGCACACTGGAACCACTGATGAAATCATTGGAGAAAGAAGCGGAGCAATCAAATGAATTACGCACAAAACAATTGATGCAAGCTTCCCAACGACGAATGATGTTTGACCCCCTGCCACGCTTTGCCTATAAAGCAATGGCCAAACTTAACTACCTCGTTGATGATAAGGATGGGCACATCTCCTTTTCTTATCAAAAAAAGCTGGAAACAATAAGTAACTCACAAGTTGAAGAAACCAAATTTAATGACAGGCTTTCCAACCAGCTTAAAGTACTGGATGAAAAATATAAAGATCAATTCGGGGAAGGCAAACCTAATCCTTTTGATGCCGCTTGCGCCGATGACACAAAGGCGAAGAACAGTTATTTGAGTTCATCTAATTCATTGATGCGGGATGCGTTTAATGATTTCCTCGGCTTTATGCGACGTAAGATCAATAATGAGGTGTATTACTATCAATATACTATGTGGCCCGAAAATTTTGAACTGGCAAAGGTCCTGGCAAAGATCAGCTGGCTTAATTTAATAAAGAGCCAGTACCCGAAATTCAAGGATAAAAGTATATGGTGCAATGCCAGCCAGGATGAAGAGAACAACAAACCTTTTAAACTGGCGAAGTTTGATGATGTAGCCTGCCAGTATAACGACACACTGGATTTGATGATCGTAGCATTTTATAATAACTGCAGCCGTATGACAAGTAAGCTCAACCTGAAATTTGTTGAGTACACGCGGTATGATGATTTTGAAAGAGCGGAAGGCGATACGTACATAAGCAGTTCATTAAAAATAAGTGTTGAGCAGGGATTTGATAAACTGAAATTTGAAAAAGGCCCTTTAAAACTGGAAGGCAAAGTGGGTGCAAGCGTGGAACTTGAAATGGACCGTGAAGGAATTAAAGACATAATCCTGGGTGTGGAAGCAAAAGCGGGCGCCGGAGTTAACCTGGCTGATGAAGAGTTGGAAAAGTCAGGAAGTATTGCTGGCAAAGACGTGATAGATACAACGATTGAAGTAGGTGTAGAGGGCCGCGTAAGCCTGATCAGCGGGCATGGAGGCGTTAGTGGCACAGGGAAACTCGAAGGAATTAAACTGATTGAATGGTAAATACATTTTAAAAGCTAAAAAAACAATTTGCATTATGAAGTATAAAATAATACTTGCTTGTTTTCTTTTACCAATAGGATTACTGGCCCAGGATTGCATGAAAGAAATACTGCGACAAAAAGCCGGCACATGGAAAGCCGGTCAACAGGGATCTATCGCCAATGTAAGTGCAGGAGACCTGGCAAAAGAAAAGGCGGTAATTGCCAGCATTCATAAACTGATTTCAACCAATTATAAACCGACCGGCTGCCAGATCTCTTACAGCACTGTATATGGAAAGCGTCCTGGCCCTGGTCAACTCTTTATTGCCGACCCTTATCATTATGCCATGTATATTCTTCGGTTTTTGTGCGAGCCCAACAGCAAGGATAAATCAAAATACTATGTGGATTATTCTACTCCCACCACGGTTAATGTGACTGCTAATGTTATCTATACATTAAACAATTTATACGCCGCAAACATTCCGACAGATGACTCCAGGGGATATTTAAAATTGAAACAAAGACCCGAAAAGAAAGACGGCTACTATTATATGGGGGAAGAAGTGGTTGGCGACGGTCACCTTGAAAATAAGATCAAAGAATATCGCTGGCTGATCACTTATAATGATACTCTCCCATTCTACTATGTCAGCCGCAAAGAATACTTACTGATACAAAAGAAGAGGCTGGAGAAGTCAATACAGGACAGTCCTGGTGAAAAAGCATATCTCACTCAATTCATAAACAATATAAATGAATACCTGAAAAAGCCGGAAGCTGAATTAAACAAAACAGCTATCTGCCTATGGAATGAAGAAGAACGATTTGAAAAATTTGTTGAAGAAGGCACGAAGGGTTCCTTTATTGCCGTAAAACCAAACCTGGCTTATTACCGAAAAAATCTGCCCAAATCATCGCCGCAATTTTTTTGTGTGGTATATACAATAGCGCATGGCGACCCGGTATTTGAAGAGAATATAGCCAATATAAAAAACGCGATTGATTTTGCGAAGCTTAAAACAATGCTGGGGAAATAGAAAGACGCTGGATGATGGATGTTGGATTTTATTAACTAATAACCATTTTATGAAAAAGATATCTCTGTTTTGTATGGTTTATATCACGGCACTTTCATGCCTTGCCCAGAACAAAACGTTTGATCTTATAGAATATGTTGTTCCTAAGAATGCTCCCGGCAAAGAGTGGAAGGAAGAGAAAGCAGGGAACATTACCAGCTATGCAACGACAAACAAAAATGCTGCCAGCTGGTGCCGCATTGCCATTGTAAAAAGTACGACGAGTAAGGGTAACATTGATACAGATTTTGAAAGCGAGTGGCAGGCACTGGTGGTGAAAAATTACAAACCAACGAATACTGCTGAGCTCAGTGAAGTGGAGGAAGCAGATGGTTGGAAAATAAAAACAGGTTCAGCCAAATTCAGGTTCAATGATCAGGATGCGATCGCGATGCTTACCTCTGCCAGTGGATTTGAAAGATGCGTAAGCATTGTCGTTACAACCAATAGCCAGGACTACCTCAGCGAGATTCAGAGCTTTCTTGAATCCGTCAAGCTAAAGAAAAACAATAATCCACCTGACAAGAAGCAAATCGTTCAAACATCATCAACTACTGCTCAGCCG
>DASVNY010000633.1:0-1633 GCA_036383615.1 Chitinophagaceae bacterium | reverse complement strand
CCAAAGATCATTGCCAGATCAGCATCCAGCATTACTTTCTTATTTCGTAATATGAGAATAGCCCTGTCAATTTTCTCGGCAGGAACAATAGTTCGCTTGCCATCAGGAAAGGTTTAGAGGTGGTCACAAATTGTGACCACCTCTAAAATAAATCATTTTAAATTCTTTGCCTCACCAGCTCCCACAACACAACCCCTGCTGCCGTAGCAATATTCAACGAATGCTTCATCCCCAACTGTGGTATCTCGATGCACCCGTCACATGCATGAATAGTGCTTTGCTCCACCCCGGTTACTTCATTACCAAACACCACTGCGATCTTTTCATCTTGCTCAAAACCAATTGCATTGAGCTTATAACTTCCCTCAGCTTGTTCTGCGGCATAAACATTATACTGTAACGCTCTAAGGTCCTCGATTGCTTCCGCGGATGTTGTAAAATACTTCCAGCTTACCGTTTCTTCAGCACCCAATGCTGTTTTTTTAATCTCTTTGTGCGGAGGTTTTGCGCAATAACCAATGATGTAAATACTTTCAATTAAAAATGCATCAGCAGTGCGAAATACACTGCCTACATTATAAGCGCTGCGTATATTCTCCAGCACAATAATAATCGGCATTTTATCGGATCGCCTGAATTCATCAACCGATTTTCGTCCCAACTCGGCCATACTCAATTTTCGCATCGGGCAAATTTAGGCTAAGAGTTCAAAAGAGAAAAGAAGACCTTACAAGGATACTCCTTTTCTCTTTTCCTCTTTTTTTCTCTTAGCTTAATCTCTTTTTCTCCTTTTTTCTCTTAGCCTCACTTCAAATTCACAATCTTCTTATCCTTCGGATATTTCACCGTATAACTAAATCTCACTTTTTTGCTTTCACCCGGTTTCAATTCGATCTTCCAGGTTAATACGCCTGTTTCCGTATTCACCATCGCCTCATGACCATCTTCCAGTTTCACTTCTATTTCTTTAATTGTACTTAATGGATACTGGTCCTTCAGCAACAGGTTCACATCCGTAAGTTTATTATTCTTGACGATGATCTCATAGGTAAAGATTTGCTTGTTTTCTTTACCGGTTGTTTTCAGGCTGCTTAATTCTTTTACCAACGATCTTTTCACTGCTACCCTTTTGTCTTTACCCAATGGCAGGTTCAATGTGTCGGCAGTTGTGTTAGGATCGATGATTGATTTGCCGATATAAGTGTTATCCATGATGATATTGGCATCTCCCGGCAGCAGATCGAGATTCTGCCAGTTCACCACTTCGGCTAACAAGTAAGTTTCTTTATCGGCCCGTGGCACGGCATAGCTTTTCAATACACAATCGATCTCTTCATCTTTTATGGATACACTATGCAATTGCCCGTCACTGTCAATATCATAAGGAAGATCAATTTCAAAATTGGTGTTCAGTTGTCCTTCGTTCAGCGTGGTGAATTGCTGTACTGTGCTGGGATCAATTGAATCATACCGTAATTTTTCCTGTTTGTATTCGATTCCGGGAGCCATCACGATCACTTCCTGTAATGCTTTATCATTTTCAAAAGACTGTATCCTGTTCCGCATTTCATTACCAACAGCGGCACGACGTTGCAGTTCCGTATAAATTCCGGGCACATATAATTGCAGGTGC
>DASVNY010000632.1:0-4086 GCA_036383615.1 Chitinophagaceae bacterium | reverse complement strand
GGTGTTATTCATTAATGATTATAACCTTGAATCAAATCCCGCAAAGCTGACTGCCTTTATTGCGCTGGTCAATCAGCTAAAAGCTGCCGGGGTGCCTGTTCATGGAGTTGCTACGCAAATGCATATCAATATCAATACACCCGACATTAGTATTGATAATATGTTCTCTCAATTGGCTGCTACCGGTTTGAAAGTGCATGTATCGGAACTGGATATCCGGATCAATCCCGGTAATGCGGCCGGCTTTACGCCAACATCCAACCTGCTTGACCAGCAGGCGCAGAAATACCGATATGTGGCGCAATCATACAGGAACAATGTGCCGGCGGCACAGCGTTATGGAATTACCGTGTGGAATGTAACAGATGCCGATAGCTGGATTGTGCAGAGCTTGAACCAAACTGATTTTCCCTGTTTGTTTGATGCGGGATATAATAAAAAACCTGCCTTTAACCAGTTCAGGGATGGGTTAAAACAATAAGGTATTTGCTTTTGAAGAATTATTTACTATGTCATGATTGAAAATAAAGAGATAATAATCGCAATAAAGTCTTTCACAGCAGAGCAGTTCTTATAGCAATCATCACGGAGGGATGATTCGTTCATCCTTCCTTTTTTTTAACTTTAAGCACTTAGATAAATAAACCGGAATGTTATTATTAGGGATTGACCTGGGAACATCTTCCATTAAAGTTTCTGTTGTGGATGCGGCAACACATCAATGTGTGGCGGCTGCCCGCTATCCTGAAACCGAAGTGGATATTATTTCAACACATAGCGGTTGGGCCGAGCAAAGCCCTGATCAATGGTGGGAGAATATAAAACAGGCAATACTAAAATGCCATGCTACAGAAACCTATAACCCAAACGATATCGCTGCGATCGGGATCGCTTACCAGATGCATGGATTGGTATTAATAGACAAAGAGCAGCATGTACTTCGTAACTCTATTATCTGGTGCGATAGCCGCTCCGTTGAAATCGGTGAAAAAGCATTTCATGAAATAGGAGAGAAGAAATGTTTGTCGAATTTGCTGAACTCACCCGGCAATTTTACTGCTGCTAAACTCGCATGGGTCAAGGAGCATGAGCCAGCTATATATGACAGGATCGATAAACTAATGTTGCCGGGTGATTTCATTGCCATGAAACTGACCGGTGATATTACCACAACAGCTTCTGCATTATCAGAAGGCGTTTTCTGGGATTTTAAAAAAGATGGTCTTTCCGAAGATGTGATGGGCTATTTTGGTTTTGATGACTCAATGATCCCGGCGGTTTATTCCTTATTTGCTCCGCATGGTTATCTGAAAGAAACGGTTGCTGCGAGATTATCATTAAAGCCAGGCATTCCTGTTGCTTACAAAGCAGGCGACCAGCCGAACAATGCATTATCACTAAATGTGCTCAAGCCTGCTGAAGTGGCAGCTACTGCCGGCACATCCGGGGTTATCTATGGTGTGAGTGATGAACTTTGTTTTGATCAGCAATCACGCATCAACAGTTTTGCTCACGTAAATCACTCAACTGATCAGAAACGTATTGGTGTTTTACTTTGTATTAATGGAGTAGGCATCTTCAATCGCTGGATGAAAAATATCGCAGGCGCAAATCTTGGATATGAGGGATTGAATGATGCCGCAGCAAAAGTGCCGGTTGGAGCTGAAGGGTTGATGGCTCTTCCTTTTGGCAATGGCGCTGAAAGAATGCTGAATAATCGTATTGTCGGCGGACATTTTTCTAATCTTGATTTCAATATGCATACGGCAGCTCATATGGTTCGTGCCGTGCAGGAAGGCATTGCGTTCTCTTTCCGCTATGGATTGGATATTATGCGGGAGAATGGAATTGATCCTTCTGTTATCCGTGCAGGAAAGAGTAATCTATTCCTGAGCGATATATTTACCCGTTCCTTTACCAATGTAAATAATGTGTCAGTCGAATTTTATGAAGGGGATGGAAGTTATGGCGCAGCGATCGGCGCTGGTATTGGTGCAGGAATTTATAAGGGTCCCGCGGATGCGATGCGAAACAGGAAACCAATTGACCAGGTTGAACCGACTAATACTGAACAATACGACGAATTGTATGAACAATGGAAAGGTTTGCTTAACGGGCAAATGAAAAAAATAAATGAAACAAGCGCTTTGCCAGTGAATTTATCTTAATTAATTAACCTAACTAATCAGAAGATGGCAGTCACTATCGGACAAAAAGAATTTTTTAAAGGCATTTCAGCAATCAAATATGAAGGAGGAGAAAGCGATAACCCGCTGGCATTTCGCTGGTATGATGAGAACAGAGTGGTTGCGGGAAAAACAATGAAAGAGTACCTGCGTTTTGCCTGTGCTTACTGGCATTCCTTCTGCGGCAGTGGTGCTGATCCTTTTGGAGAGCCCACGCATTTATTTGCCTGGGATGAAAAGAAAGATGCAGTGGAAAGAGCAAAGGATAAAGCGGATGCTGCATTTGAATTCATTACCAAACTCGGCCTGCCTTATTATTGTTTTCATGATGTTGACGCAATAGATTATACCAACGATGTGAATGAGAATGATAAAAGATTGCAGGCGATCACGGCTTATTTGAAAGAAAAGCAAAATGCAAGTGGAGTAAAATTGCTTTGGGGAACAGCCAATCTTTTTTCTAACAGGAGATATATGAATGGCGCTGCTACTAATCCTGATTTTCATGTGCTGGCACATGCAGGCGCACAGGTGAAAGCAGCATTGGATGCTACCATTTCATTAAATGGAGAGAACTATGTTTTCTGGGGTGGGAGGGAAGGATATATGTCGCTCCTGAATACCGACATGAAAAGAGAAAAAGAACATTTTGCAAAATTCCTTCACACCGCAAAAGAATATGCAAGAAGAAATGGATTTAAAGGCACATTCTTTATCGAGCCTAAACCATGCGAGCCAAGCAAACATCAATATGATTATGATAGTGAAACCGTGATCGGGTTCTTACGTCAATATGATCTGCTGAATGATTTCAAATTGAATATTGAAGTGAATCATGCGACATTGGCAGGTCACACTTTTTCTCATGAGTTACAGGTTGCGGCTGATACCAATATGTTGGGAAGCATTGATGCCAATCGCGGCGATTACCAGAATGGTTGGGATACCGATCAATTTCCTAATAATATCAATGAACTGGTGGAAGCGATGCTGGTGATTGTTGAAGCGGGTGGTATCACGCCTGGTGGTATCAACTTCGATGCAAAGATCAGGAGAAACTCTACCGATGCAGAAGACCTGTTTCTGGCACATATCGGCGGCATGGATGCTTTTGCAAGAGCACTGATCATTGCTGATGATATTCTTCAGAAGTCGGAGTATAAGAAATTCAGGAAAGAGAGATACGCTTCATTTGATAATGGAAGAGGAAAGGAATTTGAAGCAGGTAAACTATCTTTAGAAGACCTCAGAACCTTTGCTATTGAAAATGGTGAGCCTGCAACAAGAAGCGGTAAGCAGGAATTCCTTGAGAATATCATCAATCGCTTCATTTAATAACTAACAACCAAAATCAACATTATGTTTCTATTGGGAACGAGTATCCTGAACTCAACCGATTGGCTTTTTGTTATTCTCTACTTAATAGTCATTGCCGGTGTATCGGTTTGGAGTATCCGGAAAAGTAAAGAAACAGCTTCCGATTATTTTTTGGCGAACAGGAATCTTGGATGGTTCGTGATCGGGGCATCAATATTAGCATCTAATGTTGGTTCGGAACATATAGTAGGGCTGGCTGGTTCTGCTGCAAATTCCGGAACCGTGCTGGGACATTATGAATTGCATTCTTATATCGTGTTGATACTTGGTTGGGTCTTTGTTCCATTTTATCTGCGAAGTTCTGTTTATACAATGCCGGAGTTTTTGGAAAGAAGATTTAATCCCGAATCAAGACGCCTGCTTTCGATCATACAATTGTTTAGTTATGTTGTTGCCAAAGCATCCGTTACCATTTTTGCGGGAGCGTTGGTGTTCAACCAGTTTTTAGGAGTTGATTTCTGGACAGGAGCGATCATTCTTGTTGTTGTGACGGGAGTTTACACAGTGCTGGGAGGTCTTCATG
>DASVNY010000631.1:0-2518 GCA_036383615.1 Chitinophagaceae bacterium | reverse complement strand
AAAGGAAATGGTCATGACACAGCAACAGATCAACGTGAGAAGAAATGATGTGGCCACGCAGAACCGCAGTATTCTCAGTGAAACAGATCCCTTAAGAAAAAGAATAGCCCAATTGCAGGACCAGGCTCAAAGAGCCAATATTGTGAATCCAATAAATGGCACAGTTATCACTAAATATGCAGAAGCCGGTGAGATAATATCAGCCGGAAAAGCGCTATACAAAATTGCGGATCTGTCATCATTGAATCTAAGGGCTTATGTGACCGGCACGCAGTTACCCACCATAAAACTGGGGCAGCAGGTGAAAGTGATGATCGACCAGGGGAAGAAAAAGTATAAAGAATATCCCGGCACCATCATTTGGATATCCGATAAAGCCGAGTTCACACCAAAAACCATCCAAACAAAAGAAGAAAGAGCCAATCTGGTATATGCGATCAAAGTAAAAGTGAAGAATGATGGATACCTGAAGATTGGAATGTATGGGGAAGTGAAGTTGTAACTAATTCCTAATTACTAACCACCAATTCCTAATTACCAATCCCTAATTACTAATTACTGACGAACATAAAAAGTAAAATGCCTGCAGTTGAAGTAAATAATATCATTAAAACCTACGGAAAGAAAAAAGAGGTTACCGCTTTAACCGATATTTCTTTCAATGTTGAGCAGGGAGAATTGTTTGGGATCATCGGTCCTGATGGTGCAGGCAAAACTTCCTTATTCAGAATTCTAACCACCTTATTGCTGGCCGATAGTGGTAAGGCTACCGTTGACGGGTTTGATGTGGTGAAAGATTATAAAGCGATCCGCAACCGCGTGGGATATATGCCCGGAAAATTTTCCTTGTACCAGGATCTCACCGTAGAAGAAAACCTGAACTTCTTTGCAACGATCTTCAATACAACCATTAAAGAGAACTACGACCTGATAAAAGATATCTATATACAAATAGAACCATTCAAAGATCGTAAAGCAGGAAAATTATCAGGAGGCATGAAACAGAAACTGGCATTGAGTTGCGCATTGATCCATCGCCCTTCCGTTTTGTTTTTGGATGAACCTACTACCGGCGTTGATGCAGTGTCACGAAAAGAATTCTGGGAAATGCTAAAAGGTTTGAAGAAACAAGGGATCACGATCCTTGTTTCCACACCGTATATGGATGAGGCAAGTCTGTGCGATCGTGTTGCATTGATGCAAAATGGAAAAATTCTTTCGATCAATACACCGCAAGGGGTGGTCGATAGTTTTTCAAAACCGCTATGGGCCGTTAAATCAAGCCGTATGCTGGCCCTGCTAAATGAATTGCAGCAAAAGGATTTTGTGGAAAATGTTTATCCCTTTGGAGAGTTTCATCATGTGGTGATAAAAGACAACGCTGGTGTAGAAAAACTCCAGGACCTGGTAAAGGGCAAACAGCATGAGCATGCTGAAGCTGCCGTGGCAAGGCCCGATATTGAAGATTGCTTTATTGAATTAATGAGGACGAACTGATAGTTTATATGAACAGCAATAGTGTTATAACAGCCAATAAGCTGACTAAAAAATTCGGCGACTTCACAGCGGTGGATCACATCAGCTTTGATGTGCACAAAGGAGAGATATTCGGGTTTCTCGGCGCCAATGGCGCAGGCAAAACTACGGCTATGCGTATGCTCTGTGGCTTATCCATGCCCACAACAGGAGAAGCAACAGTTGCCGGCTATGATGTTTATAAAGAAAATGAAAAGATCAAAAAGAGTATTGGCTATATGAGCCAGAAATTCTCCTTATATGAAGATCTTACCGTTAAAGAAAATATGGAATTCTATGGTGGCATTTACCATATGACCGATTCGTTTATTAAAGAAAAAACAAAGACGATACTTGAGCAATTGCATTTGGAAAAAGAAGCCAACATGCTGGTAAGATCCCTGCCACTGGGCTGGAAACAAAAACTGGCTTTTTCTGTAGCGATCTTTCACGAACCAGGGATTGTGTTTCTCGATGAACCGACGGGAGGTGTTGACCCTGTAACAAGAAGAGAATTCTGGAATATGATCTACAAAGCAGCCGACAATGGCACCACCGTTTTTGTTACCACCCATTATATGGACGAGGCAGAGTATTGCAACCGGGTAAGCATTATGGTGGATGGAAAGATCGAGGCATTGGATACACCGTCGGGATTGAAAAAAACTTATGAAGCAGGCTCGATGGATGAAGTGTTTTTAAAGCTAGCCAGGAAAGCCACCAGAAGTGATTAAAATTTCGAAATACTAATGAAACAGTTTATATCATTTGTAAAAAAAGAGTTCTATCATATCTGGAGAGATAAACGTACGATGTTTATCCTGCTTGGTATGCCGGTGGTGCAGATCATTATTTTTGGCTTTGCCCTTACAAATGAAGTAAAGAATGCAAACATTGCGATACTCGACAATTCGAAGGATGCTTCCACTGCTTCACTCATCTCCCAAATAGATGCCAGCCGGTATTTTGCTATCGAAAAAAATATTAGTTCCTATCATGAGAT
>DASVNY010000630.1:0-4428 GCA_036383615.1 Chitinophagaceae bacterium | reverse complement strand
ACTCATTTGCCGGGTAAAATTCCAGGTGTATAAGATGATGAATGAAATTACTATAGCTGGGAACATAATATTATTTCTTATTTACGATAACAATATTCGGCTTTGGTGGCATCTTCATTCCATCACCTAAAAAGTAACTTGTATGTGGCGGTTGGTTATACGCTACATTCTGCCAGGCAATACTTAAACGATATTGCGGATTGTGCATTAGTGCATACAGTTTAATATCGGTTGGTATCGCTGTACTGTATATTCTCAATTCCCTGCTGTCTGTTGTGCGACAAATAAGCTCTTCTCTCCAATCGCCAAAGAGATCAGCGCTCAGGCAGGGGTTTGCTTTTGTTCCGTTATTACTGGCACAACCATCATCACGGCCATCAAATAATTTTACCGTCGTGCTGTTTACATAATCCCATTTGCTGATATTAACTCCATTCAATATCTCGCTCAGTGCATCGCCATCCCAGAAGATGCCCATGTTGCAGGCAGGTGTTTTCTCTGCAATTTTATTTCCTTTGATGTCAAACATACCGGTGATGCCTGCACCCGCCACCCAGCATTCAGCACCGGGATAACGTGGATCAACATCCAGAGCCAATCCACGACCGGGACCTTCACCATCTTCACCTGCTTTGACGGATGCTTTTTTCCAGATCACTTCACCTGTTCTCGCATCATTCAAATGCGCGCCTGCATCATCAAAGCGTTCCTGTATGTCAAACACCTCGAGACCGGGTCTTGAAGGATCAAGGTCACTTACATGCAATGCATCACCATGGCCAAGTCCTGTAGAGTATAAACCTTTGCCATTATCATCGATTGTCATTGCGCCAAAAATGATCTCATCCTTTCCATCATCATCCACATCTGCTACTGATAAATTATGATTGCCCTGTCCGCGATATTTACGGTTCGCATCGCCGGGCTCATCACTATCAAATGTCCATATCTTCTCCAGCTTTTTATTTCTAAAATTGTAAGCGCTCAATACAGAACGGGTGTAATATCCACGTGTCATGATAAGCGACGGATTCTTTCCATCAAGATATGCCACTGCGCCAAGAAACCTATCCATGCGATTGCCATAACCATCACCCCACATTGCTTTTAATTCTTCCGTTGTCGGGTTTAGCTTGCCATGACGTGGCGGGGTGAAGTCAATAGTTGATAAGGCAGCACCGGTCAATCCATCAAACATGGTTAAATATTCCGGGCCGGAAAGAATATAACCTTTATCGTTGCGATAATCTTTTGTGCTGTCACCGATCAGCTTTCCTTTTGCATCCATACTACCATCAGCCGTTTTCATGGCAAGCTCAGCTTTCCCATCACCGTCAAAATCATAAACCATGAACTGTGTGTAGTGCGCCCCTTCTCTTATATTTTTTCCCAAATTGATCTCCCACAAAAATGTACCATCCATCTTGTAGCATTGGAAGATCGGGGGATCAGTAATGCCGGCTTGTGAATTATCTCTTGCCTTTCCTGTTAAATGAATCACCACTTCATACACGCCATCTCCATCCATATCACCTACGCTTGCATCATTAGCTGAATATCCTGCCGGCGTTCTCAGTGGTATAGATAAATAGGGTTTAGCATTAGCAGCCAAAGTGAAAGAGCTACCTGTTTTTTCTTCCTTGTTATTAATGATCGCCTTTACGGTGTAGATATTTGCCTGGTTGGTATCAGCAGACGCATCAAGAAAATTTGTTGAAACAACTATCGGCTCTTTATTAAGCTTTGTTGTTTTCTTATTAGTGGTCCGATAAAGATTAAAGGCAAGTGTATTGTCTTCCGTTCCCAATAATCGCCAGGAAACAAAGACCTTTCCCTTACCATCATTCACTGCATGTACACCACGGGTGAGATATTCCATTTTGTATTGCGAATGGAGATTTGCAGTAACTATCAATAACAAACAGGCAGTAACGATCCGGGCAGTTTTCATTTAAAAGAATTTATTGTTTTAAACGTTCGTCCTCCGCTATTCCCCCAGCTTTCTTTTTCTCTTCTGGTTTTTGCGTGATCGACAATTCAAAGTTTTTATACTTCCAGTTTTTCGCATAAACCATTTCTCCCAACATCGCCGCAGAAACAAATGAATTAGTAAAATTGAAATTCTCGATCTGTGAATTGATCAATCCATTTACTTCAAAAGCCTTTTGCGCATTTGTGATCTTTACATTATTGATATAAAAATCTTTTGTATGCGGAATCCCTTTTTCTGCCGGTGTTATTTTCTGCAACATAGCTTTCCAATGTCGCGGCACTGAATCGATATGATATCCTTTGGGTAATTCGCTGTAGCTGTAAGCGGGATACCAGTTAAGATTGAACTGGTAAGCATTGCGGACTGAATCAAGAACAGAGTTAACAAAATACACATCCTCTACCATACCGCCCCTTGTCGTAGCAGATTTTATACGCAATCCATTGTCGGTATGTTTTGCCACCAGGTCGGTGCAGTAAATATGACGGATGCTGCCGGATGTTTCGCTGCCCAACGTAACAAGACCAGCACCACGGCGGGCAATACACTTACGTATCACTATATATTCTGTTGGTTTGTTCACCCGCAAGCCATCCCAATCTCTTCCGGCTTTCAAACAAAAATTATCATCGTTGCAATCAATATCACAATGCTGGATCAATGTCCAGGTGCTTGAATCCACATCAATGCCATCAGTACTTGGGCCACTGCCATCTTCATTGTTCTTGATCACCACACCATCAACAGTCAAATACTTTGAATACAATAACTGGATCGTCCAGAAGCCTGCATTTTTAAAGGTGAGTTCTTTTACCGAAACACTCTCGGCATTTTGTACTAAAACCGTTCTTACTCTTTTCGCATCATAGTCAACGATCCAGCGAAGACCTTTCTTATCATAGTCTTTTCGCATGGTCCAGTACTTATCCCAGCAAAATTTCCCTCTTGCATTGATAATGCCCTTTCCTGTTAATGCGGCATTCTTTACTCCAACAAAATTTATCAATGCAGCGGGCCAGGTTGTTTCAATACCCGCTATCCGCGTTTGCATATCGGGATAATCAGCAAAGTTTTGTGAACCGAGCAGCAACACATCTTTATCAATATGAAGATTTACATTGTTTTTTACAAACAGGCTGCCCGTTACATAAACGCCGGGTTTTAATGCAACAATGCCTCCCCCACTCTTTGCACACTCATCAATCGCGGCCTGGATATTTTTGGTGATGACCCTGGAAGTATCACTAATTGCGTTAACCCAATAAACTTTTGTACCTGCAGGGAATGATTTAGCGCCAACCTGGCTCACCCAGGCAGGCACTTTCACCTGTGCTGTTACTAAAACACTTGAAAAAAGAAATAATATGGTCAATAATCGGCGAAGGATCATTATTCAATCGGTTTATAAGATTGGTTGAATTGAAAAATCGTTGTAAGGTATCCTGAGAAAGCTATAATTGCCGTAGTGCATCGTCCGATGCCTATTGGGCTTGAAATATTTTCCCACAAAGCCACGAAGTCCACTAAGAAAATCAAAGAAATAACTTTGTGCTCTTTGTGTCTTAGTGGGAAATTGTTTGAGGAACATAGCAAAGCCTTCGTTAATGTCACAAAGTACTTAATATAAGACCCCAGCTATCCTGCTGTGTCCTGCGAAAAAGAAGGAAATCAACATATAAAATCCGTACCTAATAGGTCCGTTTCAACCATGATTCCGGGAGATAAATGATACAAATGTTCATTGAGCGGTTGTCGGCCGATAACATGGCAGATTGAATTTGAATTTTAGTGCCATCCGGGCTCATCGTTGGATGCGGATGGTCAGCTGCAGTTGGTTTATGCCCGGCCGATAAAAGCATCATTTCATTAGTATGCCTGTCGATAAGATAAATATCCCTTTTAAAATCATCACCCACTGCCCAGCGACCATCCGGCGATCCATGCACATGCCACAAACCACTGCCGGTTTTTGTTTGCCCTGCAATATAAACTTCACGTGTCCTCAGGTTCACGATAGCCAGACCAGTTGGTTTTTCTCTCGTGCCAGATGGGCCCCATGACGGATCCTGGCCCGGGTTTGCTCCGCCAACATCGGTTGGTGCGTCAACCAATTTATTAGTACCAGGAATTTTTCGATGCCCCATAATGGCAATGGCCACCTCATCTTTTGATATCACCGCTTCATGTGTTACCCATTCATACTCCGATTCGGGATATAAGGGACGAAGACCGGTGCCGTCTCTCATTACCGTCCATGTTCGTTGTGGCGATTTGCCCCCGGTTTCCCAGCAAAACACGATCTCACCGGCAACCCAGGGATTGGTTTGTATATGACCGATCTGGAAAGGAACAGATACAACATATTTCACTTCGCCTGTCAACACATTCATGGCCGCGATACCATTTGGGCCGGCTCCCATATTGCGTGGACCAAA
>DASVNY010000629.1:0-2567 GCA_036383615.1 Chitinophagaceae bacterium | reverse complement strand
TATTCTAACGAACATTCTGCTCGCCTCCCTATCAAAAACCCATTCTTCTTTAATCCTCAATTTAACAACAGACTTTGCATCAAAACTGGCTCTTGTTACTACATACCTAATGATCTTAGAGGGATCTAAAGGATCGGTTTGACCAACTGTATCGGCAGTTCCAACAGTCAACTGTTGTATTTCAGGCATTGTCATGGGTGTAGTAAATCTTTCGTCTGCGAAAGCAGTTACTTCTCCTGAATTGACCGCCTTTAATAGCATGTTTATGAATAGCTGGCTACCATTGTCATCCTGTGCATCGTAGCGAAATGTCTGGTTCATTTTCTCTCTAAGATCAAGCTCACGCCAAACTTTTTGTGCAAAAAGGGCATCATCCCAGCGGAGATGCTCATATTCCAATGGAGTACGGGCAGTCAAACTTCCTTTATCAAAAGCATTGTCATTTCTAAGTGACCTTTTGATAATAGTATCATTTACGCTGGTGGAGTCAACCACAATAGGAATGTTTCCATAAGGATTATATCCTGATGCCTGATTGACATTCGTCACCTGCTGCTGCCCGGTGCTATCTGTTGTTGGCTGGGTATTTCCTCTCCTCCTCCCGGTT
This sequence comes from Chitinophagaceae bacterium, assembly GCA_036383615.1. GTDB lineage: Bacteria > Bacteroidota > Bacteroidia > Chitinophagales > Chitinophagaceae > CADEDV01. The sequence goes on along the minus strand of DASVNY010000629.1, from coordinate 1,960 downwards.
CTCTGGGCATCCGCACTCGCAGCAAAGAATGCTACGAACCCAACGGATAAACAAATTTTGACAACAATCCTTTTCATTTTTACTCAGAGTTTATTTTATGTAATAAGTAAGACCTGGCAATTTCACATTACGTCCATCAGGACCTGTTGCACGAATGTTCTCAACAGTGATCATTCTACCAGCCTTCATATTGTTGATCATCTGCTGTGCTTTGGGACTCCATTGATACCCTTGGCAGGCAGCTTCATCAATATCACCATCCTCATTATCGGCAGTCAGCGTAAAGCTGGTCACAGTATATTTCAAATTCAGCGGGAAATTTTGAATAAATGCTCCCACACCAGTTTGAGCTTTCAATTGTCCAACTGTCATGTTCTCATTACTCATCACACCACCGATTGTTGCAACAGGTGTTGGAATGGTACGAACACGGAACACAGAAGCACCGGCTGTTTTGCCATCAACTGATATTGATATTTTACAATCATCGGTCACAGAAGTAACACGGGCTACATATTTACCACCACCTACTCTTTGCAATGAACCGCCACCGCCGCTGATTGATACCTGGATCTTATCATCACCGGCACCGCTCGCAGCAACAGATATTTTATTATCGTAACCGATATAAAGAACGTTCATTTCATCGAGGGCGATAGAAGCATTTGACTGACCTACGGTATAACTAACACGTGTGTCAATGGTTTGCTTTTTGCCTTCCTGGTCAGTGTACTCAATATGAACAGGAACGCTTCCCTGGCCGAGTGTATTAACCTGTGTTTTGTATCTTACAAAACCACTATCGGTAATGGTTTGAACCTGGCCACCGATGGTGATAACAGGTAATGAAGCTTTACTGAATGCTCCCACACCTGCTTTGATCTCCAAGTCACTTCCTGGCATCAGGTAAGTTGAGTTTTGACCAACAATGGCCGCATAAGTATCAAAACGAACGGTAACTTTCCCAACCTGCTCATGGCAAATTGAAACCAACCTGTTCTCAGTTGTTTTGATGTCATTCTGGAATTTACTCAGGATGGTCATCGCGGCAACCGTAGGCACCATGCGGAAATAAGCAGCTTCCCAGGAATTATTTCCTTTGTTCTTTGTAGGAGGCTTATTCAGGTCTATCTGTAATGCGTTCTGAAAGCTTTCCTTAGTGGCGCTATCAGCAACTGTCATCACATCTGTTTTATATTTGGTAAGCATGTCAAGAAGTTTCTTACCCTCTCCTTTCTCTACCATGATACGTGTAGCGATATCGAGGTTATCTTCTTTAAAGTGCTTGTCCTTGTTATTTGGATCTCCACCTGCTTCACGAAGTATCCTGTCTTTTAATCCCTGGATATAATCGTAAATAGGTTTTGAGTAACCAATAACCCGCTCGGCCTTTGGATGCCAGATCATTGCCCTTTCGGCCGTTGTAGGATCAGACTTTTTATCTTCCAGCGAAGCCATAATGGTTGTTGTCGAATTATTAACCGTTGCGTTGGTTTTTTCGAGACTATTATTAACCGTCTTAAAGGCATTCAGGATCTCGGATGATACGTTCAGTGCCAACAGGGCTGTTAACACCAGGTACATCATATTGATCATCTTCTGCCGTGGTTCACGAGGTAATGACATGACGATTTATGGTTTTTGCATTTTGAAATGGTAACTATTCAAAAATTCACGGGATACGGATATTGATTTTAAACGAACCCTTATTCCGTTGTTATGGTTTTAGTTGCGACCCTGCATTGCGCTAAGCATATTGCCATAGATATTATTCAGGCGGCCAAGGTTATTAGCCAGCATGGCAATCTGATCCTGCGCTTTTTTAGCATCTGTCACACTTCCTTCCATAGCTTCTGATGCATTCACCAGGTTGCTATAGAATTTATTCATTGCTTTCAGGTGATTGTTGGTATCCTGCAACTCCAGTTCATAGATAGTGTTCAGTGAAGACAAGTTCTTT
>DASVNY010000628.1:0-2348 GCA_036383615.1 Chitinophagaceae bacterium | reverse complement strand
GGAACAGGACCAATCGGTGTTTTTGATTCAGGCTATGGCGGGTTGACGATATTAAAAGATATCATTCAAAAATTACCCCAATACGATTATCTCTACCTCGGTGATAATGCAAGAGCGCCTTATGGTAATCGCTCGTTTGATACGGTCTATCACTACACACTACAATGTGTGCAATGGTTTTTTGACCAGGGATGTTCATTGGTTGTTCTCGCATGCAATACTGCTTCTGCAAAAGCATTACGAACTATTCAGCAAAATGATCTGCAAAGGATCGCCCCGGGTAAAAGAGTATTGGGAGTGATAAGACCAACAACAGAGATTATTGGCAAATACTCCGAAACCAAACAGGTAGGCATATTGGCTACCAATGGAACGGTTTCTTCCAATTCATACCCGATCGAAATAGAAAAATTTTATCCGAATCTCACGGTTCACCAGGAGGCATGTCCTATGTGGGTTCCATTGGTTGAGAATAATGAATACCAGGGTCATGGTGCTGACTTTTTTGTGAAGAAGCACCTGCACAACATTTTTGAAAAAGGCGAGACCATTGATGTGTTGTTGCTGGCCTGCACGCATTACCCGTTATTAAAAGAGAAGATCGAGGAGCATCTGCCGGTGGGGGTGAAGTTGCTTTCACAAGGTGAGATAGTGGCGGATAGCCTGGCCGATTACCTGCAGCGTCACCCGGAAATTGAGGGTCTCTGCAGGAAAGGAAGCGCAAGGGAGTTTTATACAACCGACTCAACAGAGGATTTTGACAATCATGCCAGCACTTTTTTTGGAGAGGCGGTGCAGTCAAAACATGTAGAGCTTGTGCTTCAATGAATTGATAATCAAAACAATTTTCGCTTCAGGTATTATATGGGACTAAAAATTAGGCAAGATTTTCTTTCTCCTACCTCCTGAATTTTGACCTTCATCCCCTACCTTTGCCGTCCTTTCACAAATCAGCCGATGTGGTGATTGGCTGAAGTTGAAACCAGGATCGTTCTCCCGATCCGTATTTCTAAAAGTGAAAAAGAGAAAATAAAATGAAACGTACATTTCAACCTCATCGTAAACGTCGTAAAGCTGTTCATGGTTTTCGTAAACGCATGGCCACTGCTAATGGTCGTAAAGTGTTGGCGAGCCGCCGAGCAAAGGGCCGTAAGAAGCTGTCAGTTTCTGATGAAAGAAAGCTAAAATAAGTTTATCACCGAAAGGTGGTTTCAATAATTTTATAGCTCTGGCAACTGCCGGAGCTTTTTTATTTATCGTGGCCAAACAATTTACACTCGGAAAAAAAGAACGGCTTAAAAGCCGGAAAGCTATTGAGCAATTGTTCAAAGAGGGAAAGAGCTTTGTTGTTGCGCCATTCAGAGTTTACTTTTTGGTCAATAGTCAATGGTCAATAGTCAACGAGGGAAGCCCTCTTCAGTTTGGAGTAGGTGTTTCTTCAAGACACTTTAAAAAAGCAGTTGACCGGAACAGGATCAAGCGACTAACAAGAGAGGCATATCGTTTGCAAAAGATAGCATTGCAGCAATATTTAAAAGAGAAGCAGCAGGGCCTTGATCTTTTTATTATTTACACCGGTAAAGAATTGCCAGATCATGAACTGGTGATGGGAAAACTGGATGTAATTTTGAATAAGCTGTTGAAATTGATAAATGAAAACAATACTTCGTCTTCTTAGTCTTCCGTTTATTGCGCTGATAAAAATTTACCAGTTGATCATTTCACCCTGGCTGGGTCCGAAGTGCCGTTTCACTCCCACCTGTTCTCACTATTCAGTAGAAGCGTTTAAAAAGCATGGTGTGTTTAAAGGATTATGGTTGACCATTAAACGAATTTCCCGTTGCCACCCCTGGGGCGGTAGCGGTTATGATCCAGTTCCTTAGAAAATTGAACATTGAGTATTGAACATAAAGCATTGAGCATTCTTCCTGGTAGTAGAAAGAAATATTCAATCCTCAACAAACAATTTTCAATGCTCAATTTTGACAGCCGTTCAACTGTGTTGCATAAAAAAAGCCACGAGACCTAAAGTTGCTATAGCTCACGGCTCAAAGCTTGCTATCACTAAAACCTTCCAGCCACCTTATCCCAATTCACCACACTCCAGATCGCTGCGAGGTAGTCAGGACGTTTGTTTTGATATTTCAGGTAGTATGCATGTTCCCACACATCAATACCTAATATCGGTGTGCCTTTCACTTCAGCAACATCCATCAAAGGGTTATCCTGGTTAGGGGTTGAGGATATTTCAAGCTTCCCGTCTTTTACGATCAGTCCTTTTTCCAGCCAGTCGATAACGACCGGGAATTTGTTGGCGTTCAGGCGTGTAGAAAAGATCGACAGCTCTT
>DASVNY010000627.1:0-12701 GCA_036383615.1 Chitinophagaceae bacterium | reverse complement strand
GGCAGGGATGCAAATGTGACAGGACTTGATTTTAGTTTTTTTGATAAAAAGAATCGTTTCAATTTCCGTGGCTATGGTCATTACAGCAAAGTGTTCAGTACAACTGACTATGATGGATACAATACTTTATTGAAAGTAGGGAAAGTGAGCGGCCGGTTTCAATACTATGCTCAGAACCTGATCCGTTCATTGGATTATGATCCGACTGATCTTGGTTATTTAGCCACTTCCAATCAACACATCAACACCGGCCAGGTATCATGGCAACAATTTAAACCGACAAAAAGCTTTCTAAGCTATCGCTATAACATTATTGCTGATTACCGAAGATTGTATAAACCCAATGTGTTTGAAATGTTCAAGATTGAAGCGAGCGGTTTTTGGTATTTCAAAAACTTCTGGGACACAAAACTGTCACTGGGTTATCTTCCTGATCAGCATGATTATTTTTTATTAAGAAGACCATTTAATAAATATGCCCGCCGGCCACAATATGGTTATGCTACATTGGATGGAAGCACCGACAGCCGTAAAAGATTATTCTTTAGCTACAATATTTTGATGGCAGACTTCTTTAAGAACCCTGAGAAGGATTATCATATTCTTTATGGAAGCCTGCGTTATCGTTTCAGCAATAAACTTACGCTTGAGTTAAGCCATCGTCATGAAACGGAAACCGACTATATCATTTATGGCGGGCGAAACACGATGGATGAGCCGATGATCTATTTCAGCGATTTCAAAGATGTTACTTCGATTCTATCCGGGATATACAATTTTACGCCACGTATCAATCTTACATTAAGGGCACGTCATTATTGGAGCCAGGTTATACGCAAACGGGTTGCAACGGTGGATGATGAGGGCCGTCCTGTTGGTGAAATGCCTGTTTCAGGCGTTGATGATAATGTCAACATCTTTAATGTGGATGCATTCTTTACCTGGGACTTTCGTTATGGCAGCCGCCTGATCCTGGGCTATAAGAATTGGCTGGGTGAATCAGAATTCGTGGATGGTAATAAGTATAAAAAATACCTTTCCAACTTCGGCCAAACCTTTGATCTTCGTCATGGCAACGAGATCACGGTCCGCTTTATCTACTTCCTCGACTATAACCAGCTCCGCAAAAAACGCTAGTGTCCGGAGTTTAAATGTTCCAAAGTTTAAATGTTCCAAAGTTTAAGACGTTTAAAAGTCGGGGCCGCAGAGTATTATTGGCAGACTTCGAAATTCCTCTGTTCATCCGTTCATCCTGATTATCGCATCATCAACGATCGCAAAAACATTTTCTTCTTTATTGGGATTGATGCTATAAGTGCCGGTAAACCGGCTAAAGGCAGGCAACACGCAATAGCTTTCTGTAAAATAGAAACAAGGAAAACGAAGCGACTGACGACCCATTCCATGAATACTTATCCCGGGATGCACATGGCCGGTGAAAGAATAAAGAGAGCTGTGGTTAATATGAGAACTTCTGTCCGCCGCATCATGACAAAACAGAAAGGGTCCTGTTTCAAAACATTTTTCATGCACCGTGATCGAAGTTTCCTGGTACCATTGATCATGCAGGATATCATGATTACCTTTTATAAGGTGCATGTCAATGGCGGAAAGATCGGATCGCCATTTTTTAAATAGCTCCAGTTCCTGGTTATGATGACTATGAAAAAGATCACCGGCGATGATCAATTGCGTTGGATTGAAATATTGAATGAGACTTACTAATCGTTGCAGATCCTCTTTGTAAACATTTTGCGGAACCGCAATCCCCGATTTTCTGAAATGACCCGTTTTGCCAAAATGAAGATCGCTTACTATAAGTGAAGAAGTATCCTCCCAAAAAACAACACGGGAGGGATGAAGGATCAGCTGTTGGTTCTTACATAAAAATGGCTGCATACAGGACACACAAATTTTCGGATAGTATTACGTTTGAAAACAATTTCCCACTAAGACACCAGGACCACTAAGAAAATCAAGAAAATAGCTTTGTGCCCTTTGCGTCTTAGTGGGAAACTGATACAAATTTTCAGAAGACAAATATCCGATTCCTCCTGTATTCATGGTGCAACCTGTTAGTATTAGAGATACATTTTTATTTTTCTAATTGCTTTTGCATTTTTCTCACCCTGTCTTCCAGTTTTTCTGAAGAGAGGTCCTCCCGCATACTATCCACTTTGATCGGGAAGCAAAAAGGAGTGAGGCGTTCAGGGAAGCTGATAATGATCTTCGATCGCTGGATGCGGTGAAGCATATCTCTTAATCTTGTTTCTTCCATTTGTTGCGCCAGCACTTCCTGGTAAGATTGCCGCAATAAAAGATTATTGGGCTCATATTCGCTGAATACATTGAACAATAGGGAAGAAGATGCCTGCAAGTGTTTCGCCTTTTTTTGTTCACCGGGATAACCCTGGAACACTAAGCCACCAATGACCGCGATATCCCTGAATTTCCGACGGGCCATTTCTGTACTGTTGACGCTACGCTGAATATCTGTCAGCAGGTCATTTACAGAGAACAGTTCATACACATTACTGTCATCAACAGGAATAGGTTGATCACTCAATAATTCAAAACCATAATCGTTCATCGCGAACGAAAAGGTGATAGGAGTGATGCGGCTGATGCGATAGGCAAGAATTGCAGCCATCGCTTCATGCACCAATCGTCCTTCAAACGGATACACGAAAAGATGAAATCCATCCTTTGTTTCAATTTGTTCAATCAGCAATTCATCCTTTTTAGGAACATGAGAAAGCTGCGCCTGCAAAGAAAAAAGTGGTTGAAGAATTACAAGTTCTTCCGGTAATGAACCACTGCCGATTGCCGATTGCCAATTGCCAATTGCTGATTGATCTAAAGTTTCCCTCAACTTTCTCCCCAAATTAGCGCTCAAGGGCATCCTGCCTCCCTGCCAGCTTGGAATGATCGATCTTTTGGCGGAACTTTTTTTCACTAACGCGGTCATGTCTTTTATCATCACAAACTCAAGCGTTCGGCCTGCGAGTGTGAACACATCACCGGGTTCTAATCTTGAAATGAACCATTCTTCGATCACACCAATATAACCCCCGCCAAAGAATTTTACTTTCATCATCGACTCGCTCACAATAGTGCCGATATGTAAACGGTGCCGCATAGCGATACGACGATTGTTGATCTTATAAACACCATCTTCAATCTCTATCTTTTTATAATCATCATACTGCTGCAGCGCATTGCCCCCGGCAGTAACAAAATGTAAGAGCTGCTGCCATTCTTCTTCTGTTATCTCGCTGTAACAATAAGTGCTTTTGATTTCCCTGAATATTTCGGCAGGAATAAAACCATCGGAGATAGCAAGCGTATTCAAATATTGGATCAGTACATCAAAACACAATAACATGGGCTCACGGCTTTCAATGATGTTTTCTTTGATGGCTGTTTTCAATGCCGCCGCTTCAATTAATTCCAATGAATGTGTGGGTAGAAAATAAATTTTACTGATCGCATCCGGGCTATGACCGCTTCGGCCGGCTCTTTGCAAAAACCGGGCAACTCCTTTTGGTGATCCAACCTGTATCACAGTTTCTACGGGACGGAAATCAACACCCAAATCAAGCGATGCTGTGCAGACCACCGCTTTTAAATATCCGTTATGCAAATTTTCTTCGACCCAGTTGCGCAGTTTCATATCAACAGAGCCATGATGTAAAGCAATTGAACCTGCAAGCCCCGGTGAAATGTCCAATAGCTTTTGATACCACATTTCACTCATGCCTCTTGTATTGATAAAAATGAGAGTGGTTCGGCTTTGTTCAATGATCGGCAAAACTTTTTCAGCAAGCTTGATCCCTAAATGTCCCGCCCAGGGATATTTTTCAATTTCATCAGGAAAGATGGACTCGATCTCTATCGCTTTATCCATATTGGCTTTAATGATCACACCGGGTTTTTGTAAAGAAGAAAGCAATACATCTTTCGCCTCTTCCAAATTCCCAATCGTTGCAGAAATCCCCCATATACAAGGCTTGCAATTGGCAATTAGCAATTGGCAATTAGCAATTCTTCCAATCGCCAACTCCACCTGCACCCCTCTCTTACTGCCCAACAACTCATGCCATTCATCAATAGCAATGATCTTTACGGAAGCAAAAACATTCGGATATCCTTTTTGCGCTAATAACAAATGCAAACTTTCAGGTGTGATGATAAGCACTTCAGGCATTTGTCTTTTCTGCCTTGCCCTTTCATTGATATTAGTATCGCCATTGCGGATACCTACTTTCCATTGCAGGCCCAGCTCACCGATCACTTCTTCCATGGCACGACCGATATCTTTTGCCAATGCTCTCAGTGGAGTGATCCACAGCAATTGCAGGCCGATATTCTTTTTCGAACGATGATCTGTTGGGTGATGATTGATAAAATCAATGATGGCGCCAAGGAAAACAGAAAAAGTTTTGCCACAGCCGGTAGGAGCATTTACAAGGCCGCTTTCGCCATTAATGATATGTTGCCAGCTTTGTTCCTGGAAAAGGAAAGGTTTGCGCTCATTACCAAGCAACCAGTCTCTCACTATTTCATATCCCTTCGTTTCTTGCAGTTGCTGCATGCTGCAAACTTAAGGAACAAATGAACAGATGAACAGAGGAATGTTGAAGTTCGTTACTTGTATTGCCTGGTGGCGATAATAAATTCTCAAGCTCTACAGGCGTTTAAACATTTTTTAAACCAGCTCACTGCGGGAATCAATCACTGTGTTGAAAATACTTTTGATAACTTATTTTATTTCACAAGCAAGCTGTCGCCTGCCATTTGTTTGCAATAATCTTTTACCTGTTGCAACATAGGATCCGAGCTAACATCAAGTTCAGAAAGGGTAAGATAACAGTCTTTATATCTTTTCAGGTTATAATAATTCACGCCAAGGTTTTTAAGCACCACATCATAATGAGGAGCGATCTTTTTTGCTCTTTCATAAGCAACGACCGCTTTATCAAATTGACGCACTTCCGTATGGATGGTGCCCAGGGTGTTCCAAACAGCCGCGCTGTTGGGATGATATTGCCAGGCTTTATCAATTTCCCGCATGGCCCTGTCATATTGTTTAAGTTCTTTTAATGCAATGGCCGTTTTTAACTCGATTGGGGCACCTACGTCTGGGGTCAATGTGATAAAAGGGTTTTTGCCTTTGTCCAGTTCTTTAACCATTTCTGCATACTGGCCGGCGTTTTCGAATTCCTTAGCTTTTTGCCAATGAGACTCAAAATTGAATTTGTAAAACCCGAACACAAGGTTGATCAAACAAAGGAGTGCAAGCCCGGCAATCAGCGGTTGCTTAAGCGATAATTTTTTTTCAGTAACCGTATTATTTGCATACACCCCTAATATGATACCCGCCATCAGGTAAAAAAAGATCGTATGCTCAAAACGTTCCGTTGGGAAACTGAACATCGCATCAGAAGCAAGACCTGCCAACCCGGCCAGCATCAGGATGATCATAATGCGTTGCTCTTCGGTTTTTGGATGCAGAATTATTTTAAATGCGATCAATACAATCAATAACCACATCCCGAAATAGATCAACGCTCCGGGAATACCAGTTTTAGCAGCTACTTGCAAATAAACATTGTGCACACGATCGGGTGCATATAAACCACCTGACCATACCAATCCTTCTGTTCCGTATTCAGGAATGGTTAGCTTCCAGTTTCCTGGTCCTGCACCGATGATAGGTTTGTCTTTAATCAGTGCAATTGTTTTACGCCAGATACGGAAACGTTCCTGCACGTTTTCGCGGTTCTCATCGCTGGTAACGCCACCACGGGTAAAACTTTTTGTTCTTTCTGTTACTGATTGCTTCAATTCACCTTCGCTATCACCTGCCAGTACTAAAAAAATAATACCTGCGCTAACAATTGCCATAGCGCCGGTGCCTATCAGCCATTTGCGGCGATTGGTTTTTGAAAAAATCAATACCAGCGTGAGTGACACAATGATGATCATTGCAGCAGCCAGCCAGGCGGAACGTGTTTGCGATAATAGTAAAGCAAATACCTGCAGGCCCAATGCGATCGCCGCGAGTGTTTTTAATAATGTATGGCCACGATGCAGTGCATACAACACAAAGGGAAGCATCAACATGAGGGCCGAACCATAAATGTTCCGGTTAGCCATCAACCCATAGGGTTTTGAATTGGAGCCGGGAATATTGGTGAACCCGGTTTCATAATGCTGCATAATACCAACCAGGCTATGAATAATGGCAACCACTACCATGGCGGTAAAAACCTTCATTAATTTTTCTTCCTCCCGCATCACGGTCACCATCACCATAAATAAATAAAGAAGTCCAAGCAGGTAACGTCCCACTTCATAATATCCTTCATGATAATTGAGCGCACCGGAAAGACAAACCACCATCCATACAGCGTAAACGAGACCTGCTGCAAACACAACCCTGTTCAATCCAGGTAATGATAATGAAGCGACTGTTTTTTTATAGAGGAAAAAATACAATACAAATAATAACAGGAAAATGCTGAGTGTGATATAGCGAATGCTTAGTAATGCATCCATGGTTGACCAGCTATAAAGCAGTGGCAACACCAATAACAAAACAATGAGCCAGTTGCTCATATTGTTGAGACCGGTGGGTGATGCAGTTGCTTTTTGTTTTTGCTGTGGAGCCGGGGCCGTTTCGGCCGCCAGTTTTCTTTGTTTTTTCTTCGACATGGGGCAATTGTGAGTCGTAAGATATAAGTTTAAACTTATACATCAAAGCGACCTGTTGCACCCAAGTACTTACCAGGAGAAGGTGTATTAAATGCTATTTCAGTTTTTTTTTTGGTGACCAGGGCTTAGTATGGCGGGGTTTTAATATTTCCTGTTTCAATTTCTCCATGAGCCGGGCATTGAGAATGTTTCGAACCGGTCTTGGCAAACTGGCCTCGTCCCGGTTTGCTGTTGACTCGGGTGCGGGTATTTTTTCTATTTTCTGCCTGCTTTCCAGGATGCCCTGAATATGGAGTACTGTATCTCTTGCTTCCTCGTATTCACTATCGAAATTCCTGTGAGCAATATGCTGTGTACAGATTTGGGTCAGCAATGCCAATAAATCCATCAAACTGGCAGTTGTCATTTGCTGGTAGTTAGTCATGTTGGTTAATCGACATATTAAAAACAGATTAAAAAACAGTCTTTACTTACAAGAATGATGCAAAAGGGTCATATGGGTGTGTAGAATATTCACCCCATCAGTTATTTCCTGTAAAAAGTATTTCCAATTTTGATAGCGGACTTCCCATTTAATTGCTCAATCATCAATGTATCTGGAAGCTTGCCCATCTGCCAGGAGATGATAATGAGGTTAGGATTCTTTCGAATAAAACTTCCTTTGAAGTTGAACCGCTGAATATTATTAATGGTACTATTATAAACAATGGTATTATCAGTATTCAATTGAAGATAAGTATCCTGCCCCTGGATAAATAATTGCTGATTGGGATCCTCGCTAGAGATATGATACTTGCCATAAATATCATTGTCTTTATTCTTACAGCCACTAAGAAACAATGTGAGGAAAAAAATCAACACTGTCTTATTGAGATCTGTTTTTGTTCTATGTATAAATACTGAGTAATGCATCATCCTTTTTGGTTTAAAAGCATTCGTGATAATTCACCTTGTAATAAAAGTGGAAAACTAAATTCCAATTATTTATTCAGGTTAGCAGGACTACTGTTTGTTTTATTTAGTGAAACCATATATTTGCCCACCATCTCCGAATAAACACTACAAATCACCAGCAAAATCGGACCAACTTAATACCCGGAAATGTTCTATCGTTTCTGGTGCTGCATCCTGGTTGTACATACAGTTAAGGTTTGTCATTTCATGAAAATGATTGGCTTGCTTATGTATTTCCCTACATAGTGTTTTTTAATTTTTCATAATCTAAAAAAAGTAACAACATGAAAAAATTGTTATGGAGCCTGGCTATTGCTACGCCTGTCCTTATGATAGGTTGCCAAAAAGAAAAAGAGAGCAGTTCGGTTGATGAGAGCGGGGAGGTGAGTGTTAACGGGGTTGGTAATGGCGTTCCAAGCGGCGCCCATTACAATCTCAACATTATCGGCGTTCCCAAAAACAAGAATGTTGATTTTTCAGGTGGTAACGGTCGCAGGATCTTTGTTCCACTATCAGGAAAAGTAAAGATCCTTTTAAAAGAAGGTGAGTTTGATGTGTTGGACGCAAATGGAACAGATGGACAAGCCTCATTTCAATTACCTGAGCCCGATTCTACGGATGATGGTATAACAGATTATTCTGTTTATATCCGTGGTTTGGGCAAGCCAGGTGGTTCTGCTACTATGCAATCCTGTTTCTATGATCAGCAAACAGCAACAGAGTATTGCAGCACGACAGAATATATCGTGAATGTTTCTGCGCATGGCAACAACAACAAGTTTCAGAATGTTACTAACCAACTGCTCTATGTTTGGGCCGATGTGGATGGTGATGGCGATTTGGACAGGGTTGAATTATTCAGCGATGATCTTGACACTTATTACTGGTATTATGACAACCAGGGTTTGAAACTGGCACAGCTTCGTTTTTATCCGAACGTGGGCACCCCGGTTGAAGCTCCTCCGACAAATTAATTGGTATTGCCTTGAGCAAGAAATGAATTGTTTGTTTTCTCGCAACGGCGCAACGATTGAAACCACCAGGTTTCTTTGCGTCGTTGCGAGATATTTTTTACTGATCTGTAGAGATGGTTCTTTTTGTTTCCAATATATTGCTATCGAAAGAATAAAGTTCAAACAATTCTCTGGCCCGGTTTTTTAGTGTAATAGGTTATACAAATACCTCTTTTATGAAACAGCTAATATCCGGGTTCATGATCTTATTCATCGGACTTTCTTCTTTTGCACAACAAAAAGTGGAACTGCGTCGCATCCGTCAATATAATGGCGATTCAGTTATAGTTTGCGGGCAGATGTCGAAAGGTCAGTATGATTCACTGGCTACAGGTAAGCCAACTTTTTTATTTATCGGCTCTGTATCTCCGGCACAGCAGCTCACGGTAACGATTGATGGAGAGAGCCGTAAAAAATTTGCATTGAGACCCGAAGAAGTTTTCTACCTGAAGAATGTTTGCATTACCGGAAAAGTAAAAGTCGTTCAGAATAAAGCGGCCATTGCTGTGAGCAAGCCTGAACAGATCGTGGTGCGGGAATAATAATATTTTACTGTTACCTGGTGGAAGCCATCAGCCAGCCTTCGGGATAAAAGCTGGTATAAACAGTGATGCGTAAGTTATCTTTCATCAGTGCGAGGTATTGTTCATCGGTAAGGTCCTGGACCTTTGTCTTACCAAAATCTTCCTGGTCATTTGCCAGTGTGAGTAAGGGAGCGGTAGCAGGTGAAGTAAAATTTATCTCTGCTCTCAATGGCACTCCCACTTTTTCTTCGTCTAACTGAGCAAGATTCACATTGGAGCGAAGTTTTTTATCATAAGTGACCTGGAGAGTAACAGTGCCCGGTTTTTTATTCTCCTTAGTTGCCAGTATAGGCAGGCGCTGAAGAGATAGGTTGAAAACGTTACGATTGCGGTTGATAGCTTCGGAGCTGTTGTCAACAGTGATAAACAATAATAAAGCTACCAGCAATACAAGCAGCGCAAGAATGGATTTTACAATAACGATCTTCATATCAGTACAGCGTTTAGAAAGTGCTGTGAATAATTATGCAATAATTAAACCAGCGTGCTGTTGGTCATAGGGAATTTTTGGAAGTAGTGCTGCGAGCCGTGAGCTTCGAGACCAATAGTTCGAAAATGAATTTAAAGCCCCGAGGCTCATGGCTTGCAGCTCAAGGATAAAAAGGGACCGAAGGGCCCCTTTTTGTAAAACGTACGGTTAAGAGTGGCTGTTAGATTATTAAGTTTTTGCATGGATTGGCGGGAACGGTTATTTCATAGGTGTTTGTTCATTCTGGCGGGAATTGATAATGGCCTGAAGCTGAAGAATGCTTTCTTTTAGTTCTTCATATTCTTCGTTGAATGTTCGTTCGGCAAGGAGCTGGGTTTGCTTTTCGGTAGCAAGGGCAAGCAATTCCACCAACCGGGTGGTTTTCATTTGCTGATAATCTGGGGGCATTCGGTTCCGTTGGTTAAAAGCTATGTATGATCTTATACTTACAAAAATTGTGCAGAAATGTGACCGTGAGTGATGAATAATGAGTAATGAGTAATGAGAGGCCCACTGACTTACTGACCATTCCTATCGTAAATCTACCTGAACCCTTGGCAATTCGGAAAATCCCCATTACATTCGTAAGACGTTATATATTTCTTTCCACCAAATTGAAAAATAACGCAGCCACCAAATCCTTTCTCCTGTCGACGAATCCACCATCAATGGAACTGAAAAGTAGCGTTTAAAAAAGACAGGCATTTCTATTTAGATTATCCAGGGAAAATCCATCACCCAATGATCCTTGTTCAGTATTGAACATAGACCACCATTTTATCTTATCACGGCAAACCGAACCGAATGAGATCATTTTTTATCCTGCTTACAAAAAAAATTGTATCGCTATGCGCTGCCCGTACTCTTTCTGCAGTACAGCCATGCATAACGACGGAGAACGTCACGGACTGTAGCTGTACCCCCAATGCTGTAACAACTAAAAACACAGAATATAAACTACGAAATGATGTAGCCCCCAAAGCTGCATCATTTCTTTTTTTACAAGACCACTGTGAGCAAAGAAAACTACAACCAATAGTTATTCCTACTCACGCTTCACGATTCACGACTGACACCATTCATCAAACCACTCAACTTTCTTTTATGAGAAATTTCATCCGTCGCTCAACAATGTTCATGGCATTGTTTGTTTGCATGAACCTGCTTGCAAATATTGCTTCCGGGCAAACTGTTACAACCGATAAACCGGATTATTCACCCGGGGAATACGTGATCATTACAGGTGGTGGTTGGATCGCAGGGGAATCAGTCAGTATTAATATTCTCTCTGATTGCGGTTGTACAGATACCACTTTTACTGTACAGGCAAGCACAGGTGGTGAGATTTATCATGATCAATTTCTGATTTTACCTGAGCATCTGGGCGCAGCTTTTATATTAACTGCTACCGGGGCACAAGGATCGGCAATAACTACATTTACAGATGGGAATTTAAGAGTGAGGACAATTTCTAACGTTAACAACAGTACAACTAATCTGACATTTATTAATTACAGCGGTTCGCCTACCTGTTCGGGAACAGGTGTTTCCGGATCAATTACTGCCACAGGTAATTATAATGCAGGGTCAATAGGTGCGGCTTTGTCAACTCAAAGTTTTTCAATAACGGCTCCCTTATACAATAATTCGAATCCAGCAGAAATCTTCCGTTTTTGGAACGTTAGCGGACCAAGCGGGGATCTCAAAGGAAGTAAAAATCTTACAATTTGCGTTCAGGGACGCGATAACAACGGAAACATTAGTATTACAGCTTTTTATGGTCCTTGTGGCAATGGTTCAGGCGCAAGTTTTACAGGAACCCCATCGGGAACCCCCTCAACAATATGTGCTGGTAGTACGGCAGACCTAACGGCGGTTACTGGCAATGGTAATTTTGTTTTCTGGTATGATGCACCAACAGGAGGGAATGAAATTGGGTCAAGTGAAAGTGGAGGTATTGTTACAACTCCCGTTCTCACTGCAACAACTGATTTTTATGCTGAGGCTGTTACTGGAGATGGTTGTGTAAATCCAATACGAGTTAAAGTAACTGTAACGGTAGTCCCTCAGCCAGTAGGCCCTGTCATTGCAAAAGTCCCTAACACAGCATCTGCATGTACAGGTGCAACATTAACCATCAGTGTTGCCACAGCTGGTACCGGTGGTGTTGCAGGTTCACAAGATCAATATCGCTATTCAACAGATAACGGTGACAATTGGTCTGCATGGAGCACAAGCTTACCAAGTTTTGCTGCAGGTACAGGAACAAATATTGTTGAGTCAAGAAGATTTTCGAGCACGGGTGGATGTAGTACGGCTGGCAATACAGTTAGCTGGACCGTATCACCAAGTGCATCGATCACCTCTGTAACCGGAACAACACCTTTGTGTATTGGTCAAACAACAAGCTATACTGCCAATGGAGTAGTGTTGGGTAATGGAACAGGCGCCTGGAGCAGCAGTAATGAAGCTGTTGCAACAGTTGATGCCAATGGATTGGTATCTGCTGTTGGAGCGGGCACCTGTGATATAGTTTATACCATCACTGGCGCTTGTGGTGGCACAAAGAGCGCACAACAATCCTTAACAATTAAAGCAAATGTTGGCATTACATCAGTAACAGCGGGAGCAAACCCGATCTGTTCAAATGCCACAACAACCTTAACAGCCAATGGTGTAGCGGGAACAGGTGCAGTAGTGACCTGGTATTCACAAACAGGTGGTGCCGGAACTAATTATGGAACCGGTTTAACATTACCAAATGTTGGCCCCGGAACATATTACGCGAGAGTAACGGGTGATTGCGGCACAGCGCAGGAACAATCTATAACAATTAATGCTAAAATAAATGTTGGCATTACATCCGTAACAGCAGGAGCAAACCCGATCTGTTCAAATGCCACAACAACCTTAACAGCCAATGGTGTAGCGGGAACAGGTGCAGTAGTGACCTGGTATTCACAA
>DASVNY010000626.1:0-6797 GCA_036383615.1 Chitinophagaceae bacterium | reverse complement strand
CGAATACCATAAATAGATTGTAAACTCCTATTTATTCCCACCCGGTTTTGGCGGCCGCGGTTGATTGGGATTTTGCTGGTTGGGGTTTCTTGGCTGGTTAGGTCTTTGTCCTCCCCTTTGCTGGTTTGGTTGCTGCCCCTGTCCTTTTTGTTGCTGGCGTTGTTGTTGATTGCCGCCCTGCTGTTGCTGTCCGCCTTGCTTTTGTTGTGGTCTTTGTCCCGGTCTTTGCTGGTTTTGTTGCTGGCGTTTTTTCTTGTCAGCTTTTTCCAACGCCCGCAAACTGATCTGCCCAACTACATCCACAAACTCAGGTTCTACTTCCTTTGGTTTGTTTGATACCACATCAACAGCTTCCAGCTCATCAGGAATTACTCCCTGGTGATTGAGTGATTTGATCTTTCTCACTCTTTCAATGGTAAGTGGATATTGTTTGGTACTGTCTGGCAACGTGTACCACATCAGGTTGCGGAAAATATCTTTCTTTATCAAAAAGGCATTGCCTTTGGCAACCTGTAAGCTATCGCAATTTTCAGGGAAATGTTGCAGTGCATCGAGATAAGTATCGAGTTCATAATTCAAACAACATTTCAATCGTCCGCATTGTCCGCTCAATTTTGTTTGATTGATAGAAAGGTTTTGATAACGGGCCGCTGCTGTATTTACCGATTTAAAATCCGTGAGCCAGCTGCTGCAGCATAATTCACGGCCACAGCTTCCAATGCCGCCCACTTTGCCGGCTTCCTGTCTTGCACCTATCTGGCGCATTTCCACTTTTACCCTGAATTCGGAAGCATATACTTTAATGAGTTCTCTGAAGTCAACTCTTCCATCAGCGATATAAAAGAAAGTAGCTTTTCTTCCATCCGCCTGCATTTCCACCTGGCTGATCTTCATTTCGAGTTTCAGCTGTTTGGCAATGGCCCTGCTGCGGATGACTGCCTCCGGTTCCCTTGCCTTGTTCTGCTTCATCATGTCGAGATCACGGTCGCTGGCAGGGCGCAGGATCTTTTTCATTTCGGGGTTGTCTTCTTTCGCCCTCTTTTTTTCATTTGCAGGCGAACGATCTCTCCGGTTAAGGATATCTCACCCACATCAAAACCACTCACGCCTTCAACAGACACCAGATCGCCTTTTTCAAA
Source organism: Chitinophagaceae bacterium (assembly GCA_036383615.1). GTDB lineage: Bacteria > Bacteroidota > Bacteroidia > Chitinophagales > Chitinophagaceae > CADEDV01. Next base: position 5,658 of record DASVNY010000626.1, on the reverse strand, counting down.
AGGCTGTAAAGTTGGATTGCGGAAAAAATCTTTGCGGGTGCCTTTATTGAAACTTATCTCTACCACTTTGCAACTGCTCTCGATATCGGCAATGGGCATGTTGCGCAACCAGTCATGCGTGTTCATACGGTTACATCCGCCGGTACTGCATCCGCCGTTGCTCTTACATCCGTTTGGTTTACCCGTTCCGCAATTGCTGCAACTCATTCTGTTATTTCAGATTTCGATTTTTAATTTGGATAAGAGGGATGGGCCCGGCTGCAGAATTACTATTAGGCTTCCGTTGCGTCGCATGCCGACGCTTTGGTCAGCATCCCGGCATTTATTGCCGGGACACTTCTACATTTTGTTTCCGCTATTCAGCAATACAGAACCGCCTTGCAAGACAAAACTATATGTAGAAATAAGTGTTGACACGACAAATGCTAATAGATCTGGCGGGGCTTTGCGCTCACCTCTTTTTCTCTTTCAACCTCTTAGCCCATCCTCAATCTGCCAAAAATACAATATTGTCCTGAATGATATGGTATATCTTAATGGTGAGGGCATGGAACAGGATCTTGGCATTAGCATTCCTTTCAATATAATAGGCGGCCCTGTCCAATTCGGCTATCAAGGCCTGGTGCTGAGCGATATCGGTGATCTTTTTGTTCAGTTTTTCGCAAAAATCCTTCTCCGCTGCCGAAAGGCTCATCCTGTCGCCCATGATCCGGTAATGAATGGCCTGGTCGAGGATATGATTGAAATAGCGAAGGAATTGCTTTTGCTTTTCCCGGCCCAGCCGGCTTATTTCTTCCACCCATTTTGTTTGGGCAATGGGGCCGGTACGTAAAATAGCATTCAGCCAGTCCTTCAGCAAACTTTGCCAGTCCTCATCCGCGTGTTGTACTAATTGAAGGGCCTCCCGGTAATTTCCTTCACTTACCCCGGCCACCTGCCTGGCGGTCGTTGCTTCTGTTTTGTTTCTTGTTATTAAAGCCTCTTCAATATCGCCGGCATCCAGCATCGGGATCCTTATCAATTGACAACGGCTAAGAATGGTAGGAAGTATCAGCGATTCATTTTCGGCGATCAAAATGAATAAGGTGTTCGGTGGTGGCTCTTCAATCAGCTTCAAGAGTTTATTGCCTTCATTACCTAAATATTCCGGCAACCACATGATGAGTATCTTGTATTCGCTTTCGAAACTCTTCAGGTTCAGTTTGCGGATAATGTCATTGCATTCATGCGCGGTAATATTTCCCTGTTTGTTTTCAGCGCCGATAAATTGCAGCCAGTCATAAGCATTACCATAGGGATAGCTTTTTACAAACTCTCTCCACTCGGTGATATAATCTGTACTCAGCGGCGGGCTCCCTGTTTTTTTGGTAACAACAGGATAAGAAAAATGAATATCCGGGTGAACGAGTTGTTGTGCTTTGATGCAGGAGGGGCAAGTCCCGCAAGGCTCAGCCTCACCCCCCGACCCCCTCTCCGAAGGGAGAGGGGGGGTAGGTTCCTCTCCAAACAACGAAGGTCCTGCTGGCGCTGCAGTCTTTTTTCCATTGATCGTTTCGCAAACAACAAACTGCGCAAAGGCCAAAGCAAGGGGTAATGCACCGGTTCCTTCTTTGCCTAAAAATAGCAAGGCATGGCTAAGCCGGTTATGCTGCACCATTTCAGCCAATTGGTTTTTGACAGCTTCTTGCCCTATGATGTCTTTAAAAAGCATGGGAGGCGAAGATAAAACCTACTTGAGTTTTTTTCTCAAAACAGGATTATTTTTCAGTAGCCTCGACTGGTGATGAATGGAGATAATATTTACAATCTTTTCTGATTCGAACTCATAGATAATCCTATAACGGCTCACTAGTATTTCCCTGAACTTAAGATCATTTATTTCAGGAACAGGTTTGCCAAAACCGGGATGCGAGGTGAGTATTTCGGCTTTTTCGAAGAAAAGAGTAACGATATTCTCAGCTGCAAGCACAGAATCTTTTGAAATATACTTCGCAATGAGATCAATATCTTTTAGTGCAGAAGGAGCCCAAATCAACTGAGCCATTTCTTCAGTTTTTTCTTTGCCTGCTCTGTTGTCAATCCCTTTCCTTGTTTTATTTCTTTCAGGCCTTTGGTCATTTTATTCAGCACAATCAGCCGGTCAATAGCATCATCGACCGGAAATTCTTCAGGAAGGTCTTTCAGGCTTTTTAAAACGTCTTTTTTGGAAAGCATCGGCTGTGTTTTTCTAAAATTAAGAAGAAATAAAGGCTCGGTGAAGGCTTTATATGTTTTCTTCGGATTAGTTCAGGTATTTCAGCACTTCGGGGCTCATTGGGCTCACTTTGTTATGAAATACGGCTACGAGGTTTCCTTTTTCATCAACAAGGAATTTGGTGAAGTTCCAGATGACAGGGTCCTGTAAAAATCTTTTCCAGACAATATCTTTTGAATTATCTGAAGGAACATTCTTCGCCAATTCTTTTGATTGATCAACCAGCCATTTGTAGAGTGGGTGAATATCATCTCCCCGCACGGAAACTTTTTCGGCCATAGGGAAAGTAACGGCATATTCTTTTGAACAAAACTCTTTTATCTCCGCGTTGCTGCCCGGTTCCTGGCTACCGAAATTATTAGCGGGAAACCCAATGATGACCAGTTTATCTTTATACTTTTCGTATAGCTTTTCCAATTCTGCATACTGTGGTGTGTTACCGCACTTGGATGCGGTGTTAACGATCATGATCTTTTTTCCTTTGTATTGGGAAAAATCAATTTCGCCGTCAAGCCCAGGCACTTTAAAATCATAAATGGATCCACCTGTTAACGTAACAGATAACAGCAGTGTTATTATAAGCGTTTTCATACCTCAATGTATTATTGAAGATTAAAGGTATGACCTTTCTCCCTTGTGATCCACAAAAATTCAGTTAGCGGCATACTGTTTATCTCCTGCGCATGATAAACATCTTTGTTCCTACTGGAATTGATTGGGTCATTGGCGCAAAACACACGTATGCGATCTTGTTCTCATCCTGCCAGGTAAGCTGTTTTTGGACGGCATCATAATTTCTATAGATGGTATCGATCTTGATTAGTTGCGCACTGGCCATTTCTACCTGGATATCTTTTGAGAAGGAGCATCCCATCACACCCGCAATAATTGCGGTAGCCAACAGTGTTTTCATTGTAGGGGTGGTTGCATGTTTATACAACTTTGGCAGATTTCGCAGACCATATCCAAGCCGTCCTAGCCCGTAAAAAAATGCAAGTGTATTAATCAGTTCAGTTTGTTTTGGATGCTCTTCAGCAAAGTCCGGGGTGTTGACAACAAGCACCGCTATATCGAAAGCGATGTCAGTCGAGTACACTAATATCCCCAGTACATTGGCTGCTTCTATTGCTGCTACCAACGATGCAACCCCAAGCGGAAGAAAAACGAGTGTAATAAGAACAATAAATCCAAATTCTTTGTTTTTTTCATTAAACTCGTCTATCACCATATGCACGATGCAGGCAGGAAGCAGTAGAATGTCATTCTTTTCCAATATTTACAGCACATTCGTTCTGCTTCAATATTTTCGATAATCTACTTTTCCGTCTTTGAAACGAACACGGACTTTAAGTACAAAATTGGTGTGGATATACTCTCTGATCTCATGTCGTTCGGTTTCGGAGAGATTGGACGAAAAGACAACTTTACCTTCTCCAATAACAAAAAGTTCATTTAATATAGGACAGTTTTTAAAAAAGATTTTATAGGCGTCATATTCATAGCCGTCTGATAAGAAATAGTCTGGAGTCTGATTGTTCTGTATTCCCATTTTTACTTTTTTATGCCAGGCAAGAAGTTCTCCGACAAGAAAGGGTAATTGAACTCCCAGTTCTTTAGCTGCGTTGGTAAGGTGTTTTTTTGGCTGAACTGTTTTTCAAATTCTATCAATTCATCTATCAGTTCTTTATGTAGGATGTTCATGGTGATATTTTTTTAATCTTGAGAATAATATTTTTCTATATGAATTTTCAACTCAGATATCTTATCAAAATCCAGCTTCATTCCTGTTGCTGCTTGAAATTGACGTTCATAAAAATAAGCTCTTCTCTCCTGTTGCCAATTATTGCCGATTTGTTGCATGACTTCTCTTTCTGTTTTCCCTGCTATTCTCAGTTCAAATTCGAGAAGATTATCAATTACATGAGATCCTTCATGAATTAGTTCAGACATGAATAGATCAACTGGTCTTGTGTTTCTAAAATAAGTTTCCGCACCCAATGTAAAAGCTTCAACATGTCCTATTTGCTCTAGAGGATATCCATGCTCCTTAAGAAGGTTTGATAAAAGATACTTTCGCTCAAAGGACTCTCGTAATTATAGAAGCTCATATAATTTCATTTTTAAAAAGAGTGAAAGCCCTGTAGCTTTTGTATGCTACAGGGCTATTTTAAAAAATCATCAGGCAGGGATCACCACACCCATCTGTGCATTACTATATTCAATACCCGTATTGGTATCTCCGCAATCACAGGGCAATCCTACGGCTGCCAATGCAATACCGCCGGATTGGATCACCGTTAATGTGGTCGGCACACGGGTTTCCCATATTTCTTCCACGTAGTAGGTTGGATTCTTTAACTCTTCCACGATAGAGAGATAGAGATCATCACCCAGCACCGGCACTTCACCGCCATTCCATACCTGGCCGGTAGCCATATAATGCATCACGGCTTCTTCAAAACCGGGACGAACCGTCGCGATCACTCTCGCCATGCCCGATTGAAGGAAGGAGCGGAACAACGGATCACTTACTTCCTGCTGGTAGAGCTCCTGCCATTTGTTCTTGTCGGCCCAATAGAAAGGATAGAAATTATAACTGATCAGGTCCCATTCAAATGCCTGCTCGATAAACTTCACCAGCCCGGCATATCTATCCATATCCGAAGTAAGATCAGGCTTCATATCTGTTACATTACTCCCGCTATACATTTTCCTTCCCAGGTTGTTTTGACCAACGAGATAACTGATACAGTTTTTACGAAGCACCGTATTCTCGACCTGGCGATAAAACAAAGGATTGGTATTTACCTCCACACTTGTTTTGGATCCTTCATTGTATTCCGCCATCTTTTTCTCATAGGCTTCAATGATAGAGCGGAAAGTATCCAGTTGCCATTGCCTGTAATGTTCCGGCAATCGCTGCACTTTTACTGAAACATTCACGTTGCCCGTAAAATAATTCGACTGTGCTACAGATACAGGCACATTGCCGGTGAATCGTGCGATGGGCGTATAGATCGATTTAAAATTTACTTTACCAAGACTGGTATAATCAGCAAAATCGGCATCACCCACTTTCACACAAACGCATTTGGCATGGCGGGTATCATTGTCATCCATCGCGGCGATCTGCACTTTTGCTTCGGTTGCGAAATAACCTTCAGGAATGGTTACCTGGGCTTCTTTGGAGTTGAATTCAATATGCTGGATATTGATCGTGGCGTCGAAGGTCAATGATTTGCCGATATACATCGACTCCTGCGGGGGCACCTGCACTTCGGCATTGTAGGCTGCCGCCCAGATCGCGAAATTGGTTTCATTGATGCTGCGGAAATCGGTGAGATCTGCTGTTCTCGGATCAACGGGTTTTGTGAGCACCGCTACAGCACTGCTGTCTGGCAGGG
>DASVNY010000625.1:0-1734 GCA_036383615.1 Chitinophagaceae bacterium | reverse complement strand
CCTGGGGATCCTCTTTCTTTATTGCACGAATAGCTGTTGGTGCCGTAAACAATGCTTTTACTTTATGTTGCTCGATGATCCGCCAGTAAGAACCTGCATCAGGTGTTCTCACAGGTTTGCCTTCATACATGATGGTTGTACATCCATGCAGTAAAGGTCCATAGATGGTATATGAATGTCCTACCGTCCAGCCGATATCGCTTGCTGCCCAAAACACATCTCCCGGGTCAACATTGTAAAAACTCTTCATGCTGAATTTAAGCGCTGTGGCATAACCTCCATTATCTCTCACCACACCTTTTGGTTTTCCTGTAGTGCCCGAAGTGTAGATAATGTACAATGGATCGGTTGATAACAAAGAAACGCATTCGGTAGCCTGGCCATTCTCTAACACTGATGAAAAATCAAGTTCATCTTTTCCATTCAACACATCATAATCTTGCTTGCGCTGGAAGAAAATTTTATAATCGGGTTTATGCGACGACTCTTTGATCGCTTCATCTACCAATCCTTTGTAAGGAATTATTTTATCAACCTCAATGCCATAAGAAGCGGAAATAATTATTTTGGGTTGCGCATCATCAATACGAACACTTAATTCTTTTGGAGCAAAACCACCAAAAACAACAGAGTGAATAGCGCCGATCCTTGCGCAAGCCAGCATAGCAATTGCTGCTTCGGGAATAACAGGCATATAAATAACAACGGTATCGCCTTTTGTAACACCAAGACTTTGCAAACCGCCGGCGAATTTCGCCACCGAATCTTGCAATTCCGAATAGCAGTATTTTTTTATCGTGCCCGTAACAGGCGAGTCATAGATCAATGCAGTTTGTTCACCCCTTCCCTGCTCCACATGAAAATCGAGACAGCAATAGCAGGTATTCATTTCACCATCGGCAAACCAATGATAAAATCCTTTTTCATTCTGGCTTAAAATATTAGTGGGCTCTTTGAACCATTTAAGCAAACGGGATTGTTCGGCCCAAAACTTTTCCTTCTGCTCAATGCTGTATTGGTAGATTTCTTTATAGTTCATAGGAAAAGTTACTATAAGATGAGCAAGTATTGCTCACTCACAGAATTATTTTTCTGAACAACAACCGCCAGGCTACCATGTTTCTGGTATTGTAGCCGGGAGCTTGCAGGCGTAGCTTTATACAGACTAAACGCCTATCCTGGTCATGAAACCTCTCCTGCTTGTATGTATATTTTCTTTTTCGATATTTATCGCTTGCAAAAAAGAAAAGGATGTGCCCGGTGGCAGTAGTAATCCCGGGGGAATTCCAGGGGGAACATCGGGACCAAAAACACTTGTTGCAAATGCCGGCCCAGATCAGTATCCGGTTCTTCCCGTGGATAGCATTATCCTGGATGGTTCCGCCTCTCATGCTCCCAACGGCCAGATCGTGGAGTGGTCATGGAAAAAGATCTCCGGCACCAGTGGGGTTACTATTCTCAACAACGCACAAAAACGTACAAGAGTAGATTTCCAGTTCACCGGCATTTTCCAATTTGAATTAACGGTAAAGGACCAGAATGGTCTTATTGCAAAAGACACCGTTGCGATTTGGTACGTCGGAGCAAATTATTTCTGCAATAACAGTAACAGGCCCGTCATTTCATCAACACTCAATTCTGTTTGGCGGTTCCCATTCGAAAGATTCGGCGTTGCAACGACCACGTCCGGCAACAAAATATATTTTGCCGGAGGCAGGGATGGTTTTTCGGGAG
>DASVNY010000624.1:0-3402 GCA_036383615.1 Chitinophagaceae bacterium | reverse complement strand
TCCACACTTTGTGCAACTGGGTAAGGGTAGGGGATAGAAAAATTAGAGTAAGTTTTGATGGTGTGCGCAACAGCTTTTGTCGAGAACTTGCTATAAATAGGATAAGCTTCTTTTGCATAAAAGCTCATACACATCACTTTCTTTCCTTCCACGGTTATTGGCATTGCATCCCAAACAAATCTTCTTGAAGATGTCCACGCAAAGTCACGAACATTATCGGCTTTATAGATCCATGTCTTTTTGGTTTTGCTTTTTTGCTTGGAAGCAGCCAAAGCTTCTTCGAGTGTAACGATCTGCACAGGTTCTTTGCTGGTTTGTGCTTTTGCCCAACGAGCCATCTGCGTAGCATTCAGGTTTTGTGCATAGTTCAAACATTCACCTGTTGAGCCTACCACATGGTCAGCAGGTACGGTCATCTGCACTTTGAAATTCCCAAAACAAACCGTGAATTCACCACGACCCGTGAACTGGTTATTTTGCCAGCCTTCCACATCATTATACATACAAAGACGGGGATACCATTGCGCGACAGTATAATTATTGTTGCCATCTTCTGCAAATGGTTCAAAGCCGCCTCTTGCACCACTAAAACGTGTGCCATCGCCGCGATTAGCCATTTTATAATCCCAGTCAATAGCGAAAACAAATTTTTGTCCCGGCTTTAATGGGGTCGGCAGTTCCACTCTCATCATCGTTCTGTTCAACGTATGCTTAAGTGGTTTGCCGGTTGCATCAACCAGTTTGGTGATATTGAAACCATAACCATTATCAGTTCTTCTTTCGACAATAACATCGAGGGTTTTGTCGGTTGTCTGCTTGGGCATCTGGTTGCTTGTTTGATAATTGGCATTATTAACGGAGCTATGCTGGTTCTCGTCTAATTGCAACCAGAGGAACGTTAACACATCGGAAGAATTATTATGATAGGTAATGGTTTCCGAACCGGTGATCTTTTGTTTTTCGTCATCCAGTTCGCATTTGATATCATAATCCACCCGTTGCTGCCAGTATTTGGAACCCGGGGCTCCGCTCGCATTACGGTATTCATTGGGTGTTGGTAAAATGCTGCCCAACTGTTCAAACTTGTTTCCATGATTGCTGCCGGGATTGTTCTGCGTGTTTTGTGCTATTACAGCAGAACAAGTGACGGTCAATAACAATAAAAAGGACGTTACCTTTTTCATAGTTGTTTTGTTTTATAATGATGAAACTCTTTCCAAACACATTTGTAATGACAAAGCAAAAACGCCAGATGATAAAAAGAATACCCAGTCACGGCGGTTTACTTTTATAAGATTGACGATAACATAAGCCAGCGATAATAAAATGGACACGACGGCGATCTGTCCTACTTCTAACCCTACATTAAAACCAAATAAACTCCAGCCAAGGTTTTGATCTTCTGCCATGATGAACCGGATCGAATTGGCAAACCCCATTCCATGTATCAAACCAAAAAAAAGAGCTAATACATAGTTGATGCGGACCGAGCTTGCGGTAAATTTTTTTTGAAAAAGATTCGAAAAAGCTGTGATGACAATAGTCACTGGTATCAGGAACTCTACCCAATTGGAAGGGAACCTGAACACATCCAGCACACTTAATGCGAGGGTTATCGAATGACCAATAGTGAAAGCCGTGACCAGGATCAATACCTGTTTCCAGTCCTGCCATAAATAGATGGCGGCGAGAGCAGCGATGAATAGCTGGTGATCCAGCGCATTCCTGCTGATGATATGTTCCCAGCCCAGGTTAAAATAAAAACCGAAATCTCCCATGTTGTTTTTATAGGGCGGAAATCCAACCGCTCTTGTATTTTTTACGTCCCAATGTTAGTAGCGGACAAAATAATCCAGACTTTTGTGATGAAAAAAAATATTTTGCCAATGGCAACATGGTTCAATAAATGGCTTTTTATTTCGGTGGCCCCTGTGTTTTTATACATGAGCGGACATGAAATGTCAAAAGATTGTAATGGGTTATTCCATCCTTTTCATGTGAGTGTGACGGAGATCAATCATAATGCCACCGAAAAAACGCTGGAAATAAGTTGCAAACTTTTTACTGATGATTTTGAAAATGCTATTAACAAACAATCCAGCACAAAGATCGACCTGATAAAGCCGGCCGATAAGGCAGCGGTTGATAAAGCGGTACAGGCCTACGTACTTAAAAATCTTTCACTGAAAGTAAATGGCAGCAATGTTCAGTTCACCTGGCTGGGTTTTGAGAATGAAGGAGAGGCTACCTGGTGTTATTTCCAGGTTGATAATATTGCATCGGTCAGAAAAGTCAGTATCACCAACACGTTGATGTACGATCAATTCACTGATCAAACGAGCATCATGCATGTGATCGTTAAAGGCGAAAGGAAAAGCAGCAAACTCGATTATCCTGCTAAGGAAGCGGTGTTTAGTTTTTGATAGCTGCTATTTTTCCTATCTCCATAGTTCAATTTTTTATTTCCTACTATCTGCCAATCAAGGATAGCAGGAATATCTTTTATACTGAAAATGGTAAATTGCTGTGTTAAAACAAACGGGTATGAGTAGTATAAAGCTTTTTGAGAGTAGGCAAATCCGAAGTTATTGGGATGAGCAGGAACAGCAGTGGTATTTTTCTGTTATAGACGTTGTTGAAGTGTTGACCAACAGTGTAAATCCTAGAGATTACTGGTTTAAAATGAAGATCAGGGTAAAATCAGAGGATGGCCTTGAACTGTCGACAATTTGTCGACAGTTGAAAATGAAGGCGGGCGATAGTAAAATGCGAGTGACTGATGCAGCCGATACACAAGCCTTGCTTCGCATCATTCAATCCATCCCTTCTCCCAAAGCGGAGCCTTTTAAGCAATGGCTGGCTAAAGTTGGTTATGAGCGAATGAAAGAAATAGCCGATCCCGAACAAAGCTTAGACAGGGCAAGAGAAAACTGGCAGAAACTGGGGCGTAGTGAAAAATGGATACAACAAAGAATGTCGGGGCAGGAAACACGAAACAAATTGACAGACTATTGGAAGAAGAATGGTGTTGAGAAATCAGATGAGTTTGCTTTTCTCACAAATATCGTTCACCAGGAATGGACAGGATTAAGTGTAAAAAAGCACAAAAACTTGAAAGGCTTGAAAACACAAAACCTGAGAGATCATATGAGTGAGGCAGAATTGATTTTTACCGCATTGGCAGAATTGTCAACCCGCCAGATAGCAGAAACCGAAAAAGCGGACGGCTTGCAACAAAATGCTGTTGCCGGAAGAAAAGGTGGAAAAATAGCTAAAGATGCAAGACTGGCATTGGAGCAAAAAACGGGTAAAAAAGTAGTTACGTCAGATAATTTTTTACCTCCACCAAAAACAAAGAAAAGTTTAAAGTAAGAGTTGTGTGGAAAAATTACATCTCAGAGT
>DASVNY010000623.1:0-5379 GCA_036383615.1 Chitinophagaceae bacterium | reverse complement strand
ATTAAGCAATACAAAGGTCAGCTTGACCCATGGCTGAGAGAAGAATTAAAAAGAAGAGGATTAGATTACATATCTAAAATGCCTTCTTCTCCTGCTTCACCGCCTTCAACATCACCAGATAAGTAGGGAAATGGTCACTATAACCACCACGGTAGCTATTGCCATCCCATGTTCTCATTGGATAGCCTTTGTAACGGCCATTGTTTTCCACGAGGTATTCTTTATGAAAAATATGCTGCTGGTAAAAGAAAAATCCATTTTGCTCTTTATCTAAAAAAGGTTGTGAGATAATGATCTGGTCAAACAATCCCCATGCATCCTGGTAAGCCAATGTGCCGATACCTTTTTTGTATAACTCGGTCCAGGGATTGAACATGCCTCCTTTCTTTACATCTTTTTCTTTGCCCTTTGCGTTGATGATCACCGCTACACTTTCATTGGTAGGATCATCATTCAGATCGCCCATCACAATGATCTTTGCATTGGGTTCAATTTTCGCGATCGAATCAATATGATTTCGGCAAACCTGTGCTGCCGCGTTTCTTGCAGGTGCACTTCTTTGTTCACCACCACTACGGCTCGGCCAGTGATTCACATATACATGAATCGTTTCTCCATCCAGTTTTCCTTTCACCCATAAAATGTCACGGGTGAAATAAGCATCTTTTGATCCTCCGGGTAATTGCACAAACAGTTTATCGCTGGCCTCTACTTTAAAATATTTGGGATTGTATAAAAGACCCACATCCACCCCACGGATATCCTTTGAATCATAATGCACGATCTTATATCCTCTTTTTTCGATCAGTTTTTGTTTTACAAGATCATTCAACACTGTATCGTTTTCAACTTCGGCAACACCCAGCAATGCAGGTCCGTCTGGATTTACATCAACCCCAATTTCCGAAATGACGGTTGCCAGTTTATTGAGCTTATTAAAATAAATAGTTGAGCTGTAATTGCGGATACCTTTTGGCAGGAATTCTTCATCGTTTGTTAGCGTATTATCAACCGTATCATAAAGATTTTCAAGATTGTAAAAAGCAATGATGGCTGATTTATATTCCTTTTTCTGCGCTGTTGCAGCTACAAACAAACTAATGAGTAGTGCAGTAGTAAAAAATTTTTTCATATATCAAGGCAAACATACAGAAACAACTGACGATGACAATAAGGAAAAGGATGGGCAGCATTACTATTATATTATGTGTCTATTTTTTTTAGCCTGATAGCTTCAGGCTCTTTACATTTGCCACTTTGTCAAAAAATCACCTTCATGCTTAAGACCAAACTGCTGCTGCTGTTTTTATTTATTGGAACGGTGGCCACGGCACAGGTAGCTGATACCACGGCCCGGAGAGATAGCATTGTCCAGGACCTGAAAGACGGCGTATTGGATAACCTTCCCACTTTATCTCTTGATGATAATGATCTCGGAGATGGCGGTAGCCAGAATATTTCTTCATTGCTGACAGCAGGAAGAGATCCTTTTTATTCTGCCGCTTCATTCAACTTCAGCGCTGTTCGTTTCCGCATCCGCGGTTATGACAACGACCTCTTCAGCACATTTATGAATGGCATACCAATGGACAATCTCGATAATGGATTTACGCCATTTGGTTTGTGGGGCGGATTGAATGATGTAATGCGCAACCGTGATATCTCGTGGGGACTTCGCTATAACACGTTCACCTACGGAGATATTGGTGGCAACACCAGCATTGATGCACGCGCCAGTCGTCAGCGTGCGCAAACTACCATCAACTATGCTGCATCAAACCGTAACTATAATAACCGCATCATGCTTACTCATTCAACAGGTATGAGTAAGAAGGGATGGGCCTTTAGTTTTAGCGGCAGCCGTCGCTGGGCCGATGAAGGATACGTTCCCGGAACTTATTATGATGGCTGGGGTTATTTTGTTGCTGTTGATAAACGCATCAATCAAAATCATCTCTTATCATTCACCGGCTTTGGCGCTCCAACAGAAAATGGAAGACAAGGTGCATCGGTAGCCGAAATGCTTGATATCGCCGGCACTAATTTTTATAACCCTAACTGGGGTTACCAGAATGGAAAGAAAAGAAATGCAAGCGTTGGCCGCACGCATCAGCCGGTGCTGATCCTTACGCATGATTTCAGGATAAATAATAAAACAACATTGACAACTGCTGCCGGTTATTCTTTTGGCAACAGGAGTGTAACAGCGCTTGACTGGTACAATGCTGCTGATCCAAGACCTGATTACTATCGCTATTTACCAAGCTATACGTCCACCTGGGCGAGCACAACAGATCCTGTGCAGGGCGCAATGCTCGACTCATTGATGAGAGCGGATATTAATTTAAGGCAGCTCAACTGGCAGAAATTATACGATGTTAACCGGGCAAGTTACGCTACTATCAATGATGCGAATGGCATTCCCGGCAATACAGTAAGTGGTCTTCGTTCACGTTATATCATCGAGAACAGGATCATCAATACCAAGAGAATAAATCTTAACTCTGTTATCAATACAAAATTTGGTGAGCATGTTGATTTCACCGGTGGCGCTTCTTACCAGCAACAGGATAACCGCTATTATAAAGAAGTAGAAGACCTATTGGGCGGAGATTTTTATGTAAACCTCAACCAGTTTGCAGAAAGAGATTTTCCTGTTGACAACAGCGCTAACCAATATGACCTGAATAACCCCAATCGTATTTTACATGAAGGCGATAAATACGGGTATGATTATAATTTAAACATTAATCGTATTTCAGGTTGGGCGCAGGGAGTTTTCAAATTCAATAAAGTTGATTTCTTTGTAGCCGGCCAGGTTTCTCATACAGAATTCTATCGCGAGGGACATGTGAGAAGCGGTTTGTTCCCTACTAATTCATTTGGAAAAGGAACGGTGAATAAATTCACCAACTATGCCGGTAAAGGTGGGGTGACCTACAAGATCGACGGCCGTAATTATGTTTTCGTAAATGGATCTTACCAGACAAGAGCTCCTTATTTTGAGAACGTATATGTATCCCCCCGCAGCCGTCATTCGCAACAAGAGAATTTAAAAAGCGAAACGATCCAAACGGTTGAAGGCGGTTATATCATGAATGCGCCTAAATTCAAAATAAGATTAAGCGGTTATTATACTCATTTTGCTGATGGCATGGATGTGATGACTTTCTATCATGACGCCTACCAAAACTTTGTGAACTATGCGATCAATGGTATCGACAAATTACATTTTGGTGGTGAGTTTGGTATTGAAGCAAGACTGACGCCAACGATCACGATAAATGCAGCTGCTGCTGTGGGTCGTTATTATTATGACAGCAAACAAAACGCTACGATCACGGTTGACAACAGTGCCTCTGTATTGGGGCAGCAGATAATTTATGCCGAAAACTTCCGGGTGCATTCAACTCCACAGGAAGCATATAGCTTGGGTATCAATTATCGTTCGCCTAAATTCTGGTTCGTGAGCCTGACAGGAAATTATTTTGATCAATCCTGGTTAAGTTTTAATCCTATCCGCAGAACATGGGATGCACTGCAATATGTAATAGCAAAACCTCCTGAGTATAACGAGATATTCGATCAAACAAAATTCGATGCACAATACACATTGGATTTCTTTGGCGGCTACTCATGGAAATTGCCGAAAGATTTTGAGATCAATCATAAACCTACTTTCCTGGTGTTTAATCTTGGGTTGAATAATATCCTTAATAAAAAAGATATTGTTACGGGTGGATTTGAGCAATTGCGTTATGATGCGCAGTTATCATCTTCCGATCCTATCAGTGTGGGCAAGTTTCCGCCAAGATTATACTATGCTTACGGGTTGAACTTTTTTGCGAGTGTAGCACTTCGTTTCTAATAAAAATATTTGAGAGCGTTGTTAAACAATAAACTTATGCGTTTGATGAAAACAAAAAAATGGTTGGGAGCGATTGCTGTTTTAGTTGCAGCGTCAACATTGCTTTCCTGCGATAAAGAACCGATCGGTCCAACAGGCGCCGATCCATTGCCTCCGCCACCACCCGGCACTTATTTGCCTTTTTCTGATTTCAGGGCTTTATATACGAGCGGCCCTGCTGATATGACTGTGCCATCTGGTACAAAAAAGATCAGGGGAGTAGTTATCTCTAATAGCACTAATGAAGCGGTGGGAAATTTCCGTTTGCAGGATGAGAGCGGTTCGGGCATCTACTTCTACAGTGTTCCGGGCTCACCTGTTTATGCATTAGGAAGTGTGCTGGAGATCGACGCGGCAGGTGTAGGTGTGTTCACTTTATACAATGGTGATCTCGAGTTGAAAAGTGTGCCACAGGCAAAAGTTGTTCCTGTTAGTGGTGCACTGGCTGTTACACCAAGAACAGCCACTGTTGCGCAGGTACTTTCCAATAGAGATGCATGGGCCTCTTCGCTGGTTAAGATCAGTAATGTGACATCAATAACACAGGGTTCATCCAATTCAACAGGTGTTACCTATAATATCACGGATGCCACAGGAACCTTATCGATGTTTGTGAGAGTAGTTTCAGGTATTACGGTCAACACAGCCGCGACATCTGTAACGGGTTATGTGTCTATTTATAATTCCACCACACAAGTAGGTATTCGCAGCGCTGCGGATCTTCAATAAAAAAAGAAATTATGCAAATGAAGAATAACTATAACTGGAGAAACCTGTTGCTGATCAGCCTGGTTGTTGCGGGTCTTTCCTGTGAAAAGAAATTTACTGATCCGCCGGCAACGGGTGATCCGGGTGTTGTTGCGAATATTACCATTAAGGATGTAAAGACAAAATATGTATCCGGGGCACCGGTGCTTATCACAGATGACCTGGTGATAGAAGGAGTGGTGAATGGAGATGATAAAAGCGGTAACTATTACCAGCAGATATCTATGCAGGATGCTACAGGCGGGATAATATTACGTCTTGGTTCCTTCAACCTCTTCAATCATTATCCTGTTGGAAGAAAGATCTATGTAAAGCTGAAAGGTCTTTACCTCGGAAGGTTCAATGGCACTTTGCAGTTTGGCGGTGGAATAGATCAGCAGTATGTGAGCCAGGGCGGTGTTACGTTGATCGCTCCAAATCTTATCGATCTGCATGTGATCAAAGGCGCATTGAATCAACCATTGCAACCACAGGTGGTAACTGTATCTCAGTTGACCACGAGTTTGCAAAACCCTTTTGTCAGTACATTGGTTAAGTTGGAAAACTTTGAATTTGCCAGCGGTGAATTGGGAAAGAATTATGCAGATGATAATGCATCAGGTAACAGGAGAGTGCAGGGATGTACGACACCAACCAGTAATTTTTTGATCGTTCGCACCAGCAACTTTTCCAATTTCGGGACCTTGCCGGTGGCACAGGGAAAT
>DASVNY010000622.1:0-3792 GCA_036383615.1 Chitinophagaceae bacterium | reverse complement strand
CGAAGAAGGCATCACCGATTTTGCACAGGCCGATGCTATTCTGGAAGCCAGTGGTTTTAAAATGGGACCATTCAAATTAATGGACCTCATTGGTAATGATATCAACTATGCCGTTAGCTGTTCTGTTTATGAGCAACTGAATGCTCCCGAAAGATTAAAACCATCTTTTATCCAGGAAGAAAAAGTAAAGGAAGGAAAGCTGGGTAAAAAATCGGGTAAAGGGTATTACGATTATAGTTAACAGGTTGACACGTTAACAAGGGTTATCTTCGCCAAACTTTATCAATCGCTCAACTTGTCAACTAAAATACTCATCACAGGTGGCACCGGTTTTCTCGGTTCTTATATCATTAAAGCATTAGTGGAAAAAGGCTATGCAGTAAGGGCGATCCGCCGCAGCAACAAATTACCCTTTTGGATACCAAAAGAAATTTTCAATAACGTAGAATGGGTTGACGGCGATGTATTGGATGTTGTTTCATTGCAGGAGGCCATGGAAGGCATTGATACAGTTATTCATTCGGCCGCGATCGTTTCCTTTGTTAACAAGGATAAGGATCAAATGTTTCAGGTGAATGTAGAAGGGACCGCCAATGTAGTGAATATGGCATTGGATAAAAATGTAAAGCGGTTGGTGCATATAAGTTCTGTTGCTGCACTGGGCAGAACAGCAGGCGGTGGACATGTGGATGAAGAAAAAAAATGGGAAGAGAGTAAAGTAAACACGCATTATGCAAGGAGCAAATACAGGGCGGAGCTGGAAGTGTGGCGCGGAATCGCGGAGGGATTGGATGCAGTGATATTAAATCCCAGCACTATCATTGGCTATGGCGACTGGAATAGCAGCAGTTGTGCTATTTTCAAAAATATATATGAAGAGTTCAAGTGGTATGCTCCCGGCATCAATGGATTTGTGGATGTGGAAGATGTGGCAAAAGCTACAGTGATGCTGATGGAATCGGGCATAACTGAACAGCGATATATTGTTAATGGCGATACCTGGCCATTCAGGCAATTGATGGATACTACTGCCGATGCGTTTGGTAAAAAAAGACCAACAAGGAAAACAACAGCCTTTCTTCTTCAAATAGCATGGCGTATAGAAAAATTTAAATCATTTTTTACCGATAAGAGACCCTTGCTTACCAAAGAAAGCGCAAGAGTGGCCCTGAGCAGGACCTATTTTGATAACGACAAATTACTGAAGGCCTTTCCCGGGTTTTCCTACACAGCACTGGATGCCTCGATAAAAAAAGCCTGCGATAAATACGTGGCGGCTGCAAAAAATGTGACGGCTATTTCAGAAGAAACAGCTGTAAAACCCCTACAGGTGGAGTGATAAATGAACTAAGGCAAAGTATTTGATTATTATTCGCCGTGCAACGAAACGGCCCCGCTTTGTATCTTTAATCCGCAATCTTGATCTATGCAAAAACATTGTTCTGTCCTTCTCGTTTTCCTGTTAGGTATATCAGCATTAGTGTCGGCGCAATTCACTGTAACAGGAAGGGTGCTTGATTCCGTTACCCGCGAGCCGTTGAACCCGGCTTCGGTTTTTTGCCAGAACACCACATTGGGAACAACCACCAACAAAGAAGGAGAATTTGTGCTCCAGTTAAAGTCCGGCGGGTATGATCTTGTTTTCACTTATACCGGTTATCAAACCCAAACTATCCGTATCACAGGAGATGTAAACAAGTTTGAGATATTGATGGTAAAAGAAGAAAAGAACCTGGGCGAAGTAGTGATCACTGCAAGCAATGAAGTGAAAGATGGCTGGGAGAAACATGGCAAACAATTTACTGACATGTTCATCGGCGCCACACCCTTTGCTGAAAAATGCACTATTCAAAACCCTGATGCGGTCAAGTTCTATTATTATAAGCGAACAGACAAACTAAAAGTGCTGGCTACAGAACCTCTTATCATCAGCAATGATGCTCTCGGTTATGACCTGCATTATCGACTCGATTCATTTGTTTATTACTTTAAAACGGAGATCAGTTCTTATCGCGGCACTTGTTTTTATACAGAAAAGCTGGGAACCGTTAACCAGGCCATGGCATGGAAAGCCAATAGGGAAAAAGCCTATGCCGGTTCAAGAATGCATTTTATGCGTTCGGTATATGATAGCACGGTAAAACAATCTGGTTTTACTGTAAGCATCCTCGATGAAAACGATAAAACAAAATTTGCATTACTTACTTCTCCCCTTTCAAACAAATATTATTCACTGATCGATTCTTTAGATGAAGTAGAACTGTTCTACCCGCAAAAGATCAGTGTGACATATACTAAAGCAGTTCCTGAAAACGAATACCTGAAGCAATTTGGTCTCCCGATGGATGTGGGTGTACAGATATCATATATTGATATTATGAACCCGATCGCCATCAAACTCAACGGCTATTTCTATGATCAGAAAGACTGGATCAACCAGGGTTATTGGAGCTGGAAGAATTTAGCTGACCAGTTGCCTTATGATTATGTAGCGCAGTAGAAGCTACGAGCCGTGAGATCTGTAGCAGCAATATCTTCCCTTACCCGGTGAGTCTGTAACTTAACACGCAAAGCCAGTGACTCAACACTCTTAGCTCATGGCCTATTACCTATTGTAAAGCCCGGGAATATGGATTAATTTGTGCTGCTGAACCTTATTCCATATATGGCTATACGACCGGCTATATTGCTGCTATTGGTTTGTGTCTATGGAAAACTATCTGCCCAAACCTCCTGTGTTGACAGCAGCACCGTTTTTCTTTTAAAAGCTACATCAGCAAAAATATCTGTTAGCCAAAGTATTCCCCTTTCTGATAGTGGCATCCTGGTTTGTGGTTTCATACGTAATGAAACACAAACCGACACTTCAATTTTTATCAGCCGTTTTGATAAATTCAATAATGCCGTTTTTAATAAAAGGCTTGTCGGCTTTACAGGTTACCCCCGAAAAATATTACAATGTGTGAATGGTGATATATTATTGGGCATTGCTCCTTCTGTCATTACCTCCCTTTGGTCCCAGATACCCTACCTGCTACGAATTGATATTAACGGGAACATTGTATGGCAAAGACAAATGCCGCCGACCAATACAGCATACAGCATTTATGCTTCTTATGGCCCATTTGAAATGTTTGAAACCGCTGATGGCAATATTTATGCTGGTACTACCGATATGGCTGAAACAGATCCTGACCAGGGCATTCTATCCGGTTATTATCACATATACAAAATGTCACCGCTCGGTGATATTATATGGAAGACCACTCTTGTTGCAAATAACGAGTATAATAATCATATAAACAGCATCAAAGAAATAAATGGAGAAGTATTGGTTGTTACACAACAAGTAAATACCGGCATGATATATTGTAATTCTCCAAATGAAAAATCAGTTGGGCTAATTAAACTTAATAAAGACAACGGGGCCTTTGTTTCTTCGAGAAATTATTGTCTCAACTTCCAAAGTAATCAATGTGGAGGCTCGGGTGATAATTATAAAAATTCGGTGCAAATACTCAATGATGGCAGGATACTCATTGCAGGGCAAATATTTATTTGTGGTGCACATCCATTATACACTATAGTTACTGATCATAATTTCCAAAATGTATCGGCATACTGGTATTCTTATTCAGTTCCGTACTCTATTTTTCTTGGATCGGTTCATACAAATCCATTCGGAGAAACAATGCTCTTCTCAAGAGGATATAATAATCTCAATATTCTTTATGCCACTATCCTCCCAAATGGCAGCATTAAAGCGCAGCGAAAAATGGAGTTTTTGAGTGG
>DASVNY010000621.1:0-5444 GCA_036383615.1 Chitinophagaceae bacterium | reverse complement strand
GGGATTTACATTATACTGCAGATCTACATACTCAACACGCAATCCTGCTTCAACTTCATATTTACTATTTTCAAAAATATAATTGGTATAGACTGCAGGAATAGTTTCACCATAATTGGCCCATCCCCCTGCATTCACATCAAGTGGAGAATTTAAGCCGGGTTTGAAATGCATGTTGGTTGGTATATACCTTCTCCTGAATTTTATCCCGGCCTCAAGGCGACCTGTCCTTAACGGCTGCACATAATCAAGATTCAGATCAGCCACATGTTCATCAGAAAGAAGCTTAAAAGAATCCAATCCAGTATAAGTGGGCATGTGATTCGTAAAGAAGTATTTCTCATCCTCGCGATGAAAAGTATAATTGAACCCGGCATTCAACACCCGGCCGGGTTGTTTGAAGTCATGATGCCAGGTGGCCGAAGCAGTAACAGTTGTTTTCACTTCATCTTCCAGGAATTGCCATAAACGTTCCCTGTCGGTGAGTTCATTGTTATAAAAAGGTTCATCGCCCCGGTCAAGTATTTTTTCGCGGCTAAAAAGTCCTGATACAGTAATGGTATTGTTTTTATCCGTAAACCAGTCTATACCTGTTCTGCCGGTCAGGATATTGGTGTTCCTGTTTCGTTTTGTTTGCTGACGAACCGTATCGCCTGTGTCATAAAACCGGTCAACAAACTCGTTTTTATTCAGCGTATGCGTATAAAGGTCATCTCCCTGGAAAAAGAAATTGATCTTATTTTTCCGGTAATTAAGTGAAATAGATGGATTGATCTTGGGCGTTTGCTGGTATTGCGGTCGTATATCCGGTAAATTCTCCTTCTTGATCCATAATGCTCCCAGCCCTGTTGCGAGACCAACCTTTCCGTTCCATCCTTCTTTCTTTTCCTTTTTATAAATAATATTAATGATGCCTGCATTGCCATTGGCATCATACTTTGCTGAGGGGTTATTAATGATCTCTATTTTTTCAATAGCAGACGCTGGTATATTATCAAGACCGGTTTGACCACCGAATCCTGTTAGCGCTGTTTGCTTGCCATCTATTAACACAGTGAGTTTTTCACTGCCGCGCAACTGCAGCTTTCCATTCTCCCCAACAGTAACACCCGGTAAGTTTTTGACCGCTTCTAATACCGACCCTCCCTGCTGACTGATATTATCAGCCAGGTTAAATGTTTTCTTATCCATCTTACCGCTGATCGCATCCTGCTTTGCCGAAACAACCACATTCTCCAGTGAAGTTGCTTTGTTCTCCAATTCAACGAGCGGTATATCAAGGAATGAACTGAGGCTTCCTACATACAAAGGTTGCAGCGTTGTGTTAAACCCTGAGAAAGAAAATTCCAGCAAATAATTTCCGGGTTTAACTCCCGTTAGCGTATAACGACCTTCTTCATTGCTAACCGAGCCTGTTACGAATGCACTGTCCTTACCAGTCTTCAATACAACATTCACATAAGGAAGTATTGCTTTATCAGCCTTCGATTTTACCAATCCTGAAACAGTG
This sequence comes from Chitinophagaceae bacterium, assembly GCA_036383615.1. Taxonomy (GTDB): domain Bacteria; phylum Bacteroidota; class Bacteroidia; order Chitinophagales; family Chitinophagaceae; genus CADEDV01. The sequence goes on along the minus strand of DASVNY010000621.1, from coordinate 3,934 downwards.
ACGGTGTTCTGTGCAAAAAGGGCCGGACCTAAAAGAAAAAGAGAAATTATTAATAAGGCACTTCGGATATTCATTAGTGATCAATCATTGTTTTTATTGATAAAATTTCCCTCAGCATCAAAAATAAGATCGTTGCCTTTTACTTCCGCCTCATAGGTTTTTGTTCCTTTTGCATCAGTAATGATTGCCGTTTCTTTTATTTTCACCCCGGGGTATTTCGCTGCAAGATATTTTTGAGCAGCTTCTGGTAAAGCGGTTTCAGCTATTTCAACTTCAGTTTCGAGAACAACACCGGTAGCATCAAAGACTACTGAACAATCTTTATTATCATTGACGAAACTGGCCTCATAGCCCTTCTTTTCCTTTGTCCAATGATTGTTGGTAGCGAGGGGATACAAATTTTTAAAGGTGCTGGCTACAATTACAGGAATATCTGTTTCCTTAAGTGTTTGGCTGCAAGCCACAATGAAAAATGAAATGAGGACTGGTAAAAAAAAGATCTTTCTCATAATATGTGGTTAAGTGTTAGGCAAAGTTGATCCTGCATTTAGAAATAATTCTGAATTTCAAAAGATGATCTCGAATACATGCTGCTGGCCGGCAAACCTATAGCTTACTTTCCACTGATGCTTGTCCGCAATTTCCTTTACGATCGCAAGACCCAGCCCGGTACTGGGTGTGCCGGGGTTAACATTGGCAAACCTCCGGAAAAGAGTGGCTTCATTAAGCGCTTGCTCTCCGCTGTTGGCAATCGTGAATGCGGTGCCTGTAAGTGTTATCAGGATATTACCATTATCTGAATTATGCCGGATGGCGTTAAGAAGCAGGTTGGTCACCAATATTTCAGCAAGACTATTATTGGCTTTCAGCAAAACCTGTTCATCAATATTCTTCTTCACGGTGATCTGCTTAAATGCCAGGTGGCCCTCGAGTAAATCAAGACATTCTTCAACAAGCAAGCTCATATTGACTGTTTCTTCTGCAGAAAAACGGTGGTTCCCTATCCTGGCCAACAGCAAAAGGTTTTTATTGATACGGGACATCTTAGCAAGAGGAATGTTAAGCGAGGCGATCTTTTCTAATTGCTCCTCTGTAAACGAAGCATCCTGGAGTAAAAGATCGATCCTTGAGGTAAGCAATGCAAGAGGTGTTTGCAATTCATGCGATGCGTTTTCCGTAAACTCTTTCTGCTGCCGATATACTTTGGTGTTCCTTTCTGTTAGTTTTTGCGCTGTTTCATTGAGTGCAGAGAACTCAATAATTCTTGTATGACCCAACTCTATTGTTTTGTCGCCATCAAGATCAAATTGCTGAAGCTTATCAATAGTACTATAAAACGGTCGCCATACTCTCTTCGATAGCTGCCTGTTCAGCAGAACAAACCCGCCCAATAATAAAAGAATAAAAACAGAAGTGACCCCTGCAATAAACATAATTGTTTCATCAACTTCTTCGACGTTTGTTTCAATTATTAATTGATACGGGGCTCCGTTTATCTTAAGAGAAGTGGACAGGCCCCTGAAACGTTCCAGTTCGCCATGAAACTTATCATAGCGGTTGCTGGTATAAAAGCTATCCTTTATAGTTGCATTTGCAGGCAAAGGAATAAGTGTGCTCCCCGGCTGCACCTGGTCCCAGGTGCTGATCGCAACAGAAAGTGCTGACTCTTTCAAATCAAGCTCATTCATTTTTACCTCGATCTTATTGCGCATGGCAGTATGATGCTTGTCGAGCTCGCTTATCCAGATATAATTGATGAGAAAAAAATAGGCAGGGATGCTCAACACTAATACTACCAGTGCATACAGCGCCATTGGGCGAAAGGTTCTGTCAAGTAGTTTTTTCATTGCTCCCACTTATAACCAGTTCCATAAACTGTTTTCAAATGACTGGCGCTTTCTCCCAGTTTACGTTTGAGGTTTTTAATATGTGCATACACAAAATCATGATTGTCGAGCATGTCTGCCATATCGCCGGACAGGTGTTCCGCTAATGCGCTTTTGGAGATCACTTTATTCTTATTGCCGGCAAACAATAGCAACAATTCAAATTCCTTTTTGGTTAATGGAACAGGCATATTATTGACTGCAACTGTCTTTGCCAGCAGGTCGATTGAAATCTCATTCAAATCAATAATATTGTTCGCCCCAAACTGTTTTCGCCGGATCACCGCATACACTCTTGCAGCCAATTCGGAAAGATGAAATGGCTTGGCAAGATAATCATCAGCACCAGCTTGTAAACCTTTTATCTTATCATCAATAGAATGCCTGGCAGAAATGATGATCACACCATCTTGTTTCCGGTTATGCTTTATCAGGTCAAGCAGTTTCAGTCCATCTCCACCGGGTAGCATAAGATCAAGCACAATGCAATCGTAGCTGTAAACATTTATTTTTTCTGTGGCCTGGTGATAATCCGCTGCAAATTCGCAATGATATTGCTGGCTGGATAAATAATCGGCCATATCATCTGCCAATCCCTTTTCATCCTCTATGAGCAATATTTTCATAGTTCAAAAATACCGGAGTGTCACCGGATTTTTCAAAAGCTGTGAAATACCCTGGAAATATTACAGTTTGATCTTTTTGGCTAAGGCGATCCTGTAAACGCCGGCAGGAATAAAATAATTCTTAGGCGATGCGCTGCCTTTTATAAGAAGTGCATTCCCGCAGGCATTCGCTGTAAGACTCCAGTTGCTGCTATTATAGCCAATGGCTCCCTTGTAAACAGCCGCAGGGGAAACAGATGTTTTTTTACGCGACTCATCTCCTGTTTTTTCTGTTGACAGGTTAATGTCCAGGCTGCCGGCTACAGAAGCCGAAACAAAGAAATGTTTATCAATTACCAGCGTATAGGCATAGCCGAGACAGGGACCAAAACTTATAAAATTGAATTGGTTCATTCCGGCCTGGGCAAAAGAGCCTTCGATTTTTTTTGGTATCATGCTGCTATCGCCCTTCATTCTGCCATAATAAATTTCTCCCCCATAGAGCAATGAACCGGCAGATTTCTTTTGCCACTCATTTTGCACAATGGCGGCCCGGTAAGAAAATTTTTCTTTGTTAGGCACCCTTAATACCGATAAGCCGGCATAGCTCAATCGCAGATCCGGGCGATAATAATATGAATTGCCATTGGAGGATGCATATCCTTTGGGATACATATAATATCCTTTGGGAAATAACGCCAGCAGATCGATGGCCCATTTCTTTGGATAGACATGGAATTGAAGATCGAGTCCTTTTGTCTCTCCTTTCTCATCATCCTTATTTAAAAATTTCACCCCATAGAATATATTGGCAGAGATATTATGCCAGGTTACCCCTACACCAAGGTTCATGTTGGTATTGGCTTTATACTCGGCATCGGTAGCCTCTCCGCTGGCTGGTATGCTAAACTTCAAAAACTTCTGTGATACATACACTCTTGCAGTAAGCTTATCCCTGAAGGTTTCATAATAAGATGAATCATGTTGGGCAAAGGCTACTACTGAACAGGCAATAAACAATACCAGGAGGGCAATTGATTTCATGGTGCGAAGATTTAGATAGTGGCAAAACTGGAAACCAATTTGGAAGATATTTTGAATTTCAGGGCAGGCACTGCAACCTTAAGGCTGCTGCAATCATGGTTAGCGCTGTTTTGCTTTGAATTTGTGAAAAGTTTTTCTTTGTTGCATCATAAAACCATGACAAGATCGCTGCTTTTCCTTTTGGTTCTGTCGCTTTGTTCCAAACTACATTCACAACAGGTGATTGTGTTTGAGGACCAGGTCAATCTTGTGCCGGAAGGAATTGCTATTCATCCTGCGAATGGCACGATCTATATCAGCAGTATAGCCCAGAAAAAGATCGTTCAAATCATCAATAATAAAACAGCGGTTGATCTCATTCAACCGGAGCAGGATGGTTTTTTAGAAGGGCTCGGAATG
>DASVNY010000620.1:0-11735 GCA_036383615.1 Chitinophagaceae bacterium | reverse complement strand
TCAACGATGTAAAGGCCATGGTGGATGCGGAGAAAGAAAAAACGGGTTGGAAGCTGATGCAGCCGGGGGTGAAGTGAAGGTCAGAGAAGTCAGTAAGTCAGTAGTCGGTGAGTCAGATGGGTCAAAGTGGTCAAATAAGTCATATAAGTCATTGCAGTCACACAGGCCGCTAACCGCTTTCAAACTGACCCATATGACTTATTTGACCACTTTGACACATTTGACTTCTATGACTTAATAACTTTCCTCCCTCTCAACATCTCCCTCTTCCCCGGGGGTCCCTGTAATTTTTCAATAGTAAATCCGGCTGCCTGCATGGCGCGGCGAACATCACCTTTGCTGCAATAAGTAACGAGAAGACCATCAACGGTCAGCATGTTATATAATTTTTCAAATACTTCACGTGTCCATAGTTCCCGTTGTGCAGTGGGAGCAAATGCATCAAAGTAGATAATGGAAAACAGATCGTCTGTATTGTAGGCAAGCAGGTCACGCTTTATTTTAGTCAGCCTGAAGAATTCGCTGATCTCAAACATTTCTTCCCATCCGCATTCATGCATTCTTTCAAACCGTGGTTGATAAGCCGGTTGCTGAAGCTGTTCGCAATAATTCAGCTGGTTCACTTCTTTTTCATCAAGAGGATATAATTCAAGGGCGGTATAATAGATGCGGTTCTTGTGCTGGTCGGCTTCGATCAGTGTAAGCAGTGCGTTGAGGCCGGTGCCAAAACCAATTTCCAATACGGTGTGCACACCAATAAAGTCAAAAATTTCTGAATCTAACAATCCTGCCTGAATAAATACATGCTTCGATTCCCCGATGGCGCCATGGATGGAATGATAGGTCACTTTCATGGCCGGTATGCTGATCGAATGTGATCCATCTTTGGTGACAATTATTTGGCGCTGGGGATGCGGCATAGCTCAAAAGTATGGCATACCTTAGTTTTATGCACTACAAAGAACATTTATCGAAAGACAGGAAACTAAAGAAATTGATAGAGAGCGGCGAACCCCACCAGTTGAAGAAAAGAAAGAATATCTGTATCTATCTCTGCGCCTCGATCATGAGCCAGCAGTTGAGCACCAAAGTGGCCGATGTGATCTATAATCGTTTTATCGATCTGTTTGATGGTAATGAACCAAAGCCGCAACAGATCATTGATATGCCATTTGAAAAACTTAGAGCGATTGGTTTGTCAAATGCCAAAGTGAGCTATGTGAAAAATGTGGCACAGTTTGAGATCGAAAAGGGAATGGATGCAAAGATGCTGGCGAAGATGAGCAATGAAGAAGTGATTGAATACCTGACGGTGATAAAAGGAGTGGGGCGCTGGACGGTGGAAATGCTGCTGATGTTTGCGTTGGGAAGAGAAGATGTGTTTGCGATCGATGACCTGGGTGTGCAGAATGCGATGATCAAGTTGTATAAACTTGAAAGGGAAGATAAAAAGCAATTCAGGGATGACCTGTTGCGTATCTCTGCCAAATGGTCGCCATACCGCACTTATGCATGCGTGCACCTGTGGCGCTGGAAGGATAATGCACCGATAGTAAAAAAGAAGGCGAGGCCAAAGGAGAAGATCAAATAAAACAGTTATTGTATTTGAACTATGTGAACCCTATGTTCCTATTGTGCCTATGTGGTTTAATTTTTACCACATAGATTCATAGATACATAGTAGCACATAGGGTGTGTGCAATATTATTTCTTACAGTACTTTTAAACAACCTAAACCTTTGCATATGAAACAAAAATTCTTTTCAGCTATTGCTGCTTCGGTCATTTTGCTATCCTTTAATCAAAGCACCTGTTCAAAGAAAAAAGTAGCTGATGATTGCATTGACAAAACCAAAATATCCGAAGGTCCCTGCACGATGGAATACGATCCTGTTTGCGGTTGTGATAAAAAGACCTACTCCAATCCATGTGTGGCTGGGAGAGCTGGTGTTACTAAATGGGAGAAGGGAGAATGTAAATAATAAATGCGTCATTATATACTAATAACGGCGGACTATTGCGTTTGTAGCGGAATTTTTACAATTTAATGAGGCCCTGAAACAACTCCTTTATTTTATCCTTATCTTCTTCAAAGACTTCTTTTTGTGTTCCGACGGTAAATTGAAACGAACCTCTTAACGTGGAATAAACATAGCCACGATACTGATATGTCACCCCTCCATACTCTAAAAAAAGGTCAAACCCGTATAGTGGCAGATTGTTAATGGTATCTTTAAAATTTACGAATGACTTAACCTCTCCATATCCCGAATATTGACTTCTCACCGTTGCCTCAAATTCACTAGTAGGGCTTGAAAGGCGGGATTCCATATAATAACCTGTTACTGCAAGGTCTTTTGAATAAAAAGTAGCATCCCATGTAACGTCATTCTCTTTTTTTGTTGTATCGCACAGCCATTGGGTTGGATTGTACCAAATAGCATACTTATTAAACTTACTAACATATTTCGTCGTACTGGTCGTAGGTATTGTGTTTTTTTTGAGTTCTGCATTATTGGAAGTGATAAAACTCCAGGTGCCATCCTTATTTAACCGAACTTTCTTTCCATCCGGCGTATCGAGAATATACTGTGCGCTACTGCCAGTTGCATATAATAAGAAAAACAGGATGAGTTGTACAATTCTTTTCATATTCAAAGTTATTAGTGATATCGGTTGAATTTGTTTAAAGATCATGGCGACGGTTGATGAGAAAAAACCAACAATTGCGATCAATCACTTTTCAGGCACTCTGAATATCTTTTCCATCTTACGACCCTTTGCCAGTTCATCTATCAACTTGTCTAAATACCTCGCCTGTTGAGTGAGCGGGTTTTTGATCTCTTCCACCCGATAACCACAGATCACACCGGTAATAAGATGGGCATTGGGGTTTAATTTGGCGCCCTGGAAGAATTTTTCAAACGTCACTTTATCGGCGATGAGTTTTTGCAATTTCTTTTCATCATAGCCTGTCAGCCATTTAATGACCTGCTGCAATTCTTCTTTTGTCCGGCCTTTCTTCTCCACTTTGGTCACATAATGCGGGTAAACCGAGGCAAAGGTCATTTTTGCAATCTTTTCATCGTGATGACTGGTGTCGTTCATGTTTTTTAGTTTAAAGTTAGTCTTTTCAGCATTGTTGCTGTTCTCCCCTGCAATCGGTTTCCTTTAAGAAGGTGTTGGTGAGAAAAACCAATCATGGCATAAAGCGAACAGAACGATCAGGATATATTCGTCAGCCAGCATAGCAGAAAGCCCCATGTTGTACGCAGCTTATTTTAATTCGTCGAAATTAATATAAAGCCAATTTGATAATTTTGTCGAATAGCCTTTCTCATCATGATAGGTTCGATAAGCTCTGATTCTATGTTGGCCTTTATATATAAATTTAGATTCTCCATTGATTCGACCAATGAAGGTTTTTATGTAGGAATCAACATTAAAAATAATTGTAGTAGTATCTCCAAAGGACATCTTTGTAACATTGTCCTTTAGTATATCATAATTTGGCAAAGGATGAACGTCCGAAGAGGTATAGCTTTTATAACAATCGCCTTCCAAATGTTCAAATTTAAAACCAACACCATCCAACTCATTTGGCATGAGATATCGGGGTTCTGTCTGAAAGGAAATTTCATTTCTTTTATTTGATATAAACTCAAATTTTACTGAATATTTCAAATTGTCTTTGTCAACCTTTACGGTAGATAACTTTAGGGTTAAAGAGTCTTGCTGGCAGAAAGCATCGAATGTTATAAGAGTCAAGCAAGATATTATTAATAGAATTTTCATATCCGAGTCGTGAGGGTTGCGTACAACGGCCACAGTTTTGCGTTCGGCAGAGCATTTGGAAAACGTTCAGCCCAGAACTGAAGCCGACCGAAGTTACCGAAGTTACAAAAGTTGAAAATATATTTTGTTGCACATCCGCGTTCGGTTAGCCGGATATGTAGCTGATAGTAGCACTAAGATGAGGATTTGTTCGTCACCCCCTGCTGACGCAAAACTGAATGTTGCCTGCTGGCATTTTACCGTCGAAATGGTTTTGTTACTTTTCTCCAAAACCTATTTAGTCCACTTCGCTTCTTTGTAGTCACATAAAATTCGATAACCTCACCTTTCCATTTTTCCATTTTGATTGTCCCTAATTCTATTTCGGCTTTATCCTTTAATTCTATGCCTGATATTTCATGTGTCATTAAGCCAATTGACGTAATTAGGATGCTAATTGTCCCTGTGTCGGATGTTTGATAACGAAGTTTGAAGTTGCCCATTTTATCTGTCGTTACGCCTTGATTTGTTCCTTTGATAAATATTGATGCAAATTCGACTGGTAAATATTTATTAGTTGTTGTGTCAAAATATTCAATTCTTCCGGATATGTAAAACGTATCTATTTTAATACTTGTGTCAAACAAATTTATTCCTGAATCGATTGTAGTTTTGGACTGTTTATTTTCAATGTTTACTATTGATATTTGTGATGAAGTCTCTTTTTCAGCAAATGAAGTGGTTGCAATAAGAGTGCTAAGTCCTGCAGCAATAGGAAATTTTAAATTCAAACTTTTAATTTCCTTCAACTGTTCAGGTAAATAAAACCCACAAACTGGCTCTTTACTTTCAGACAAAAAAAATGCAATGTCTGTAAAAGACATATTTGAAAAGTCAATAATTTTTTTGTCACACTTGCTACAAAGTCTACCGCCTAAAACAGGATTCATTTCGTCCCAATATTGGTCGCACTTTTTAAGTTTTGAAAGATTGTATTTAAAATTGTCTAACTCCATAATTGTAGGGTGTCCAATATGCTTGCAGGCAACGGCTACAGCTTTGCGTTCGGCAGGGCATTTGGAAAACGTCCAGCCCGGAACTGCAGCCGATGTAAGTTACAAAAGTTGAAAATATATTCTGTTACTCATCCGTGTTCGGTCAGCCGAATACGTAGCTGATAGTAGTACTGCCAATGAGGACATATTCGTCCCCCCTGCTGACGCAAAACTGAATGTTATGCGGTCGTTTTTATTCGTCATTCATTCTAAAAATTCTGGAATAGTTTGCAAACTCAGTACCTTTTAAATTGACTTCAATAATTTGTTTTGCGATATCAAAGTCAACCACAATACAACCAACTTCCATTGTTCCGCTCCCTATGCTACCTCCGTCGGTATGCCCAAGTCCAGTCCAACCTAAAACTTCATCCATCCTTTCTTCAAGTCTGTGTCTTTTGTCAAGGTCTTGCTCGGTTCCAAAGCCGTCAATAACATATTCAATTTCTAAAAACGAAAGTTTGTCATCATCAAACTCTGCATAACCTTCATTTAATTTTTCGTCAATCTCTTTTTGAACTGACTTCCTGAATCTTGAAAAAAGCCCGCCTTTTACTTCTTTATCTTGCCCACGTTGTCCAACAATGCCCCAATGAATGATTGCAGTCTTATTATCCTTGTCCCAGGTCTCCCAATAGTGAAGCTTATTGTCAATGAGTTTGTAAAGCTTAAGCATATTGTTTGTCGTTACTGTTGAATTTGTTTTTGGTCTTGTTGTGTTTGTTGTCCACCACCGGAAAAAGTATTAGCGTAAGTAATACAATGAAGGAATCTCGCACCGTGAAAGTTCCTTTGATCCGTGTGTGCTATATTCATTTTCGACAATTATCTTAATCCGCCTGCCCAGCGAATTAAATAATGATCTTTTCCATCTTCCCCAACCAACTCTCCTCAATCGTAGCACCCAACCCAACCGCATCCGGCACTTTCACTACACCATTCTTTTCATATACAATGCCTCCGGTTACCGGGTCTTCTTTTAACATCAGAGAAGTATCAAAATCAAAATGTACAATAACAGGGCTGCATAATGCAAAATGCGCAAAGCCTGTCATTGCCAGCCGGGATTCGATCATGGCGCCAACCTGTAAGTGGATATTCGCTTTCTCCGCCATCCTTGCCATCTTTAATGCTTTAAAGATGCCACCGGATTTTCCGAGTTTGATATTCATATAATCACAGGCATTCAAGGCGATCAGTCTTTCGGCATCATGGTCATCACCGCAACATTCATCCGCCATGATGGGAATGGGGCTTGCCTGTTTTACTTTTGACAATTGCATAAAATTCCATCTTGCGATCGGTTCTTCGCAATGCTGGATATCCAGGGGCGCTAAAGCACTCAGCGTTTCAATCGCTTCATCCACTGTCCATCCCTGATTGGCATCAATACGTAAAGGAATTTCATTGCCCACTGCTGCTCTTATCGCTTTCATCCGCCCCACATCTTTCTTTCCATCTTTACCCAATTTCACTTTAATAGCCGGGTAACCCTGCTCTTTTATTTTTACAGCATCGGCAGCCATCTTTGCAGGTTCGCCAATACTCACGGTGTAGTCGGTTACGATCGTTTTATTATTCTCACCGCCAATGAACTTATACAGCGGCACACCCGCATGTTGCGCGGCAATATCATAGAGCGCCATATCAAATGCACTCTTGATGCTGTTATGCGCATAAATGATCGAATCCATCAGGTTGATGCATTCTTCGATCTGCAATGGATCTTTTCCTTTTAAGGCTTTTGCAAAATACTGACCCACGATAAAACAAGTATCCTGGCTCTCACCATTGATAGGCATATAGGGACTGCATTCTCCAAAACCAATAAGCCCTTCTTTGGTGATGATCTTTACCAAAACATTTTCGGCATTATCATCACGTCCCAATGAAGTGATAAAGGGTTCAATAAGAGGAATGGAAAGCTTAAATAACTCAACCTGCTGAATAGTCAATTTATTACTCATAAGTACAATGCTAAACCCGGTAAAGATAATCAGTCTGGCCTTGTTTTTGACATACCAAAGCGATCCTGAAAAACGTTATTGCTACAACCATCATTTTATGAAAAAACTCTGTCTTTTTGTTTCCCTGGTTGCCCTTATCAGTTCCTGCAAAAAGGAAATAACAGAATTACCTCCTGCCACGCAAACGGGTGCCAACACTTTTGGCGCTATTGTGAATGGTGAATTATGGGCGCCGCAGGATTTTGGCGCAGTTAATATCGGAACCAAGCTCGAGGCCCGTCGCAATCCAACAAAAGATATTATCATCAATGCAAGGAATTTTGCTTCCTCACCTACAGAAACGGAATTTGAATTACGCATTAAGGCAGTGACAACAGAAGGAACTTATCCGTTCAATACAAATGTTACACATCCTTCTACTGCCGCAAGCTATGCGTATTTTGTAAAGAGAAAGATATCGCCATTGAATGAATGGATCACTTCTGCACAATATACCGGCACTGTTACCATCACCAGGATTGATACGGTGAATAGATTTGTGTCCGGTACTTTTCAATTCAATGCACTGAATTTATACAATGACCCGCAGCCATTAACGGTTACCGACGGAAGATTTGATGTGAAGTGGCAATAATATTTCTCGCAAAGACGCAAAGCCGCTACGATTGAAAGCCGGGAAGGTTTTTCCTTGCGCCGTAGCGTCGTGGCGAGATATTTTATTTCCTGTTTTAGGTCCAGCCTCATTATACTAATTGTCTCGCAAAGGCGCAAAGCCGCTACGATTGCAAACCGGGAACGTTTTTCTTTGCGCCGTAGCGCCGTGGCGAGATATTTTATTTCCTGTTTTAGGGCCAGCCTCATTATACTAATTGTCTCGCAAAGGCAACGGCGCAGCGCTAGTCAAATAAAATCCGGATCCCCGCATTGATCATTCCCATGACAGGAGCATTATCATTTACAAAAAGATATTTACTTGGATAGTCAGAAGCGGGTATCCAGGCTCTTCCTTCTACATACAGGAACAGGGCATTGCCGATAGGTTGCTCAACACCCAAACCAAGATCGAGGGTAAGCCGTTTGAATGCTTTTTCCCCGCTTAATACAGGCAGATCATATTGTGCAGTATCGATAACGGTCGAGTGCTGATTGGTCATTCTTCCGAATAAAAGACCCAGCCCGGCATAACCATATATATTATACCGGTCTTCATTATCATAAGTTCCTTTAAGGTATCTTTTCCAGCCCATTGATAGCTGTCTTAATCGCATCGAAGCTTTATTCTTATATTTGACTTCCTGTGGGATCGTTAAACCCGATTTAGCTGTAGCGGTAAGATCATTGTCGAATTTTCCATTTTTGTAATAAGAGATCCACACATATAAGGCATCTTTCGGGGCGACATGAAAAACTCCCTGTATCGTGTGACCGAACGTGAGAAAGCGTTGTTCTTTTTTAAAACTTCTTAATACACCGATATCCGTGGCAAGACTGAATTGCGTGTTTTGTGCAATCAATTCAGCGTTGAGGATTGTTGAAATGAGCAATATGTACAGGTATCTTCTCAACTGTTTATTTTAAACGAATTTATTCTTTATTTCACAATGCCGATCATCTTTGAGTGAGGAATAAAACCAATATATCTCGAATCCTCTGATCCATGCCTGTTATCTCCCATAACAAAATAGAGTTTCTCTTTGAGAATCATTTTCCCCATTTGTATGTCTGGAATATTTTGAAATAGCTTGTAGTTTTCGTTGTTGACCTCTATCGTATCACCGACTGCAGGGATCATCAGGGGGCCATAATTATCAACTGTCCAGGCAGCGGAATAGAACGGTCTTGCCAGCATTGTATCACGAATAGATGGTTCGGTTATTTTTCGTTTGACACTTATAAAAAATGGTTTTCGTTTTTCGAAATCCTTTGCTCGTTGATACATAAGGTGAACATTATAAATAAAAGTATCCCCTTTTCTTTCAGCAGTAAATGTATATGGGTCACTTTCTGATTCTGTAAACTCCTCAGTGATGCCTTTTGCACATACTTCATAATCCATTATTGCCAGGTCGGGCCATTTTTGCATTTTCCCGTTTACCAATACATCCGCATCGATCAGCTGCACCGAATCACCTGAAAAGGCGATCAAACGATAAACCCTTTTTTCCCAATGCTTATTGAATTTTTCCAACTCACCAGGTATTGGTGATGAATAGTCATTGCCCCAATGTTTAAATACTACTACATCGTTCCTATTGAAAGAACTAGTGGGAGTGACAAAAAACTTTGATCCAGCGGGGATCGTTCCATCCATGCTGTTAGAACCTGCCCGGTAAAACCTGCCTTTACAGGCAGCCAGGAATAAAACAATGCTGAAAAGGAAAACAAACCTGCTTTGCATACTGTAAAATAAAAAAGCGCTGAGAAATTCCCAACGCTTTTCAAAAAACATATAAATACTTATTTCATGATCTTAAGCTCATTGATCAGGTTAGTGGCGCCACCCAGCTTATCAATGCACCAAAGCACATAGCGAATATCAACATTGATCGTACGGTTAAGGTCTTTGTCAAATGCCAGTTTATGGCTCAATGCTTCGTAGTTGCCATCAAAAGCCAACCCTATCAATTCTCCTTTTGCATTTAATACTGGCGAACCTGAGTTTCCACCTGTAATGTCATTGGAACTGATAAAGCCAATAACAAGTTCCTTACGGGTTGGGTCCATATACTGACCGAAATCTTTTTTCTTTAGCAACTCGATCTGTTTGGCCGGCAAGTCAAATTCATAATCGCCCGCCTTATATTTTTCCAGCAAACCTTTTGAAGTTGTTACATAATCATAGAAAACAGCATCTCTCGGGCGATAAGATTTTACAGCACCATAGCTCACTCTCATAGTGAAGGTAGCGTCTGGATACATCATTTTTGCTTTTGCAGGGTCCATTTCCATAATCCCTTTCAGGTATAATCTTCCATACTCCGTGTTTTGTGCAGTGAACTGGTCGAATTTCGGGAGGTATTTGCTGTTATAATTCGTGTTGAATGCACTGGCATGTGCATAGGCTGGGTCACCCTGCAGCACCAAGGCATCGGGTTTGGCCACGAAAGCGTTCCATTTTGCATCATCCAGCAACATTGTTTTGCTGAACATATCAGCCGCATATTTTTTATAGGTGGTTTCATCATCCAAAGAACCATACGCATTTTTAATTCCGCTGAAAAACCCGATAGGATGTTGGTCCTTGCTCACATCCTCATAGAACATTTTAGTAGTTGACGCCACTATGTTCTGATCTGATATTTTGTTTTCAGCTTCCATGAATGTTGCACGTGATTTGTTGGCGGCATCGATCGCTTTTTTCAGATCGGCCTGCGTAGCATTTGTTTTCACCAATGCATCCTCCAATTGGGAGAGGGAAGTAGCAAAGGTTACCAGTGGCGAGCCCTTGATGCCTTCAATGATATATTGACGATGTTTGGCATAAGGTCTCCATGCATCATAAGCTTTACCCCAGTCGGCAAATAAATTTTTATATTCTGCTTTGTCCTTTGCCCATACATTGAATTTTTCTTCTGCTTTTTTCTTTTGTCCCAGCACATCATATTTCAGCAATTGTTTTGTCTCGCCATCATAAAATTTCCAATAGTTGGCAATACTGGCATAAGAAGAAGCCAGCTGTAATTTGATAGCCGGGTCCTTTTTCATTTCTTCAAACATGTATTTCAGTCTCACATCACGCAGCTTTACCAGTGTTGGATTGTTGATGTCGATAGAAAGTGAAATACCGTAAGAACTTTCATAACGGTTGGTGCTGCCGGGATAACCCCAGATCATAGAGAAATCTCCATCTTTTAATGGCTTTAATGATACAGGCAGGAACCATTTTGCTTTCAATGGAACATTTTCCGTTGCCTGCTTAGCAGGTTTGCCGGTTGGACTTGCATATACACGGAAAACAGAAAAATCACCGGTATGGCGGGGCCATTCCCAGTTGTCGGTATCGCCACCAAATTTACCTACGCTTTCAGGAGGTGTGCCTACCAGGCGAACATCAGAATAACGCTGATAAACAAAAGCCAGGAACTGGTTGCCTTTGAATAAAGCACTTACTCTTGTTTCGATAGACTGGCTCTCATCACTCATTCTTTTATTGATATTGTTCAGGATATCAGTTTGACGCTTCACTCTTTCCTGCCCGCTCAATCCTTTTAAAGAATCTGATACGAGGTTTGTCACATCATCAATGCGCAATAAAAACTGCACAGTTAATGTGGTGGGTATCTCTTCGTTTTTATTTTTTGCATAGAAGCCATCACGGAGATAATTATTTTGAACAGTACTTGCTGCAGCAATAGCATTATAACCGCAGTGGTGATTGGTAAATATCAAACCTTGTGAACTCACGATCTCCCCGGTGCAACCAGTACCAAAGATGAGAATGGCATCTTTCAGCGAAGGCTGATTGATATTATATAATTGTTCTTTGGTCAGCTTCAATCCTTTTTTCACCATGTCATTATACACCTGTTGTCCAAGCAGCAGGGGCAGCCACATTCCTTCATCAGCCATTGACTTCAGAAACAGGCCCGCTGACAATACAATCGTAATAAATAGCTTCTTCATATTATATTTTTTGGGATAACAAACGTACTATAAAAAGGAAGGGTAACCAAAAGGACGGCTTAGAAGGCAGCGCATCGGCTTTCCACTTAGCCGTAAAGACTCAGCGCTATTTTGTTGATCTTCTCCGTTGTCTCGATGGCTTGTGGGCAAATATTTTCAAAACTGGGATCGGTTGGTTGCGTTTTTTTGCAGGTTGCTTTTTAATATTTTCAGATAGAGATATTGATTTGTATTGGAGAAATCCTGTATTTTGAAAAGGATAAATCAAAACTAATGCAGGCACGGATTTTTTACCTGGCGATCTGTTCTTTTCTAA